>DAOTUO010000278.1:0-2416 GCA_034436595.1 Anaerolineae bacterium
TGATGTATTGTGGACGCTATTTAAGGCTTGTCTGTAGTTGTTTTTAATCTTTTGTCCGTTTTTTCCCGCATTTGGGCATCGCTGGCGGTTCAAAACCACCAGCTAGTCGCGCTCAAGCGCACTAAAGGCGCTAAAATCCACCCTAAAACGGGCTTTCACCTCAAAATTGGGTGAAAATAGCCCCTTCAGTGGGCTTCACAGGCGACTAGCCTATGGCTTTGAGCCATAGGCGGAACAGTGTATCGAAATGAACTACGGACAAGCCTTATATGCCGTCACATAAAAATTGGCTTACCGTGCCAACGCCGCCGCCCCTACCGCACTCGATGTCACTTGTGCCATGTGGATGGTGATAACACTAGCGACTTCTTCCGCACAGAATGTTTTTATTTGGGTGTCGAGTGTGGGCAACAACCACCTCTGCACCGCGTTGCCCATTCCCCCGCCGATAATGAGTCGTTGCGGATTCAGCAGGCTACACGTCCATATCGCCACCAACGCAATTTGGTCACACAACGCCCGCACCGCACTTTGCGCCAACGCATCACCCGCCTCTGCCCGTGAGAGAATAATATGCGTGTCGGTGACATCCAACCCTATTTGTTGGGCAATATGGCTTAAACCCGTGCCAGATGTCCACGATTCAATCGTACTTTTTTGGCTATCCTCTAGGCGCAATTGACCAATTTCCATCGCCACCCCGCCCACGCCCTGCAATAACCGCCCGTCCATCAATGCCGCCGCCCCAAAGCCCGTGCCGATGGCAAAATACAGGGCGTTATTTATCCCCTGTGCCACGCCATAGCGCCATTCGCCAATGAGCGCCGCCCGTGCATCGTTGTCTAGCACCACATCGCGCCCAAGTCGGTCATGGAGCAAATTTTGCAGCGGGATATTCTGCCAGCCCAAATTCACCGCACGGCGCACAACGCCCTGATGAATATACCCCGCACATCCCACGCCCACGCGCACATCAGACGGGGCATGAAGCGCAGATACACCCGCCACAATCGTGTCTAATACCGATTCTAACCCTTTTTCGGGATGCGTAGGAGCGCGGTGCGAGGCGAGTATCTTCCCATTTTCATCCACCAGCGCACATTCAATTTTTGTCCCGCCAATATCAATGCCGATGGTGTTCATGTTATTGTGTCACCGTCACTTTAGACAATCCACGCGGTTTATCCACCGCATAGCCACGCACCAATGCCTGATTCATGGCAAATACCTGTCCGGGGATGACGGCAATAATGGGCGATACCCATTCTGGCACATCGGGCAGGCGCATCTGCTTCACACCATACGCCAACGCCTCATCGTTGTTGCTAATCACCAACAATTCTGCCTCGCGCTGGCGCAATTTATCCATCAAATCCACCACATTGGCGAGTGTTTTTCCGTGTGGGGCAACCACAATCACAGGTACACCATTGTGAATAAGCGCGATGGGTCCATGCCGAAAATCTGCCTCGCTATAACCATCGCCCGTGATATAACACAGCTCTTTTACCTTGAGGCTAATCTCATAGGCGGTGGCATAATTATAACCGCGTCCGATGGTGATAAATTGGCTCATATAGCGATACCGTTCTGCCCAATCGGATACGGCGCTGGCATAGTCTAGTGTGATAGCGACAGCCGAGGGCAACGTATCGAGGGTGGCACGCATATCGGCGCTATTGGTGAGTTCTGTCACCAACGAGGCGATAGCGGTCAGTTGCGCGGTATACGTTTTGGTGGCGGCGATGCTAATTTCTTCCCCTGCCATCAAAGAAATATGATACTGCGCCTCATGTGCCAGTGGGGAATTATCATCGTTGGTGATACTCACCGTCAATGCGCCTTGTGCGTTGGCATCGGTGATAACACGGCGCACATCTTCTGCCTGTCCACTTTGCGAAATGCCAATCACCAATGCCCGTGACATATTGGGCGGGGTTTCGTATAGCGTATGGAGCGATGGCGCACTTAATCCCACACTCAAACCTGCCTGTGCGCCAAATAAATATTGGGCATAACGGGCGGCATTGTCGGATGTGCCACGGGCGGCAATCACCACAAAGGTGGGGTTAAAATCACGGATTTTTTGGGCGATATGGGCAATATGGGCACGCCCGTCTGTGATGAGCCGTGCGATGACGGCGGTTTGTTCGTGAATTTCGTTATCGAGGTGCATGGTCGGTCTCTTTCTTGTTTTTTGGATATTAGGCGGGCGCGCAGAATTGCGCCCCATACACGGCAACTTAAGATATTTTATTCCCACCCCAACCTCTCCCCAAAAATTGGGGAAGGGCTTGTACGGACGTGATTAATCGCGTCCCATGTGTAGCAACTTAAGACATTAGCCCCACCCCTAAATCCCCTCCCCATTGCATGGAGAGAGGACTTTTTACACCGTGTGGCGGTTTTCACCCCC
>DAOTUO010000279.1:0-3691 GCA_034436595.1 Anaerolineae bacterium
AACTGGCAAAAGACTAAAAATACAACTACGGACACGCCTTTAATCACGTCCGTACAAGCCCCTCTCCAATTTTTTGGGGAGGGGGTTGAGGGTGGGGTCAAAACTCTTTTTCAAAGAATTAACCGAATGTTACTTAAAAAAGCTCTGCGGAAGTAATTTGATTTGTTTAGAGGCATCTGCGGATGTTAATGGATTAGCATAACTTTGCGGACGTGTTATTACTGCACCAAATTCACGAGTAATTTGCCGACTAATCCATAACTGTATATTTTGCCCCCATAATTTGTTGATTGCCTGCCTAATTTCCTGATGCTGGGGTGCTGTTGGAATGGAAAATCGTATTAGAATGTTGGTATCTATAAAAACAGTTCTCGGCTTATTATTCATCGTCATAAAAATCTTCTCGTTTGATGAGTTCTACGCCATTTCTCCATTCCCCAACATCCACCAATGGTAATTCTAAGGGTGAACGTTTTGGGAGTTCAATTTCTTCTTGAAGCATTTCGTGCATCATGGCGCGAATAATCTCGCGTAGTTCTTCAAGTGTTAGTGTACCTACAGTTGATGAAACCATCATTTTTCCTCATCTTCCTTATCGTAATGGACGTATATCCCCGTCATCGTTAATTTCACTCACGCGCAGGGTCGCTTTTTCGAGGATATTTTGGCAATATGCCGAGAGTTTTCGTCCGCGCTCAAATAGGCGCACCGAATCTTCTAGGCTCAATCTGCCTGCTTCTAATTCCCCCACCACCTGTTCTAATTCTGCAAAAGCATCTTCAAAAGAGAGTCCGTTTATATCGTCCATGAGTGTCCTTATCTTCTACACGCGCCACTAATTCGCCATCTTTGAGGCGGATGGTGATGCCATCACCTGCGGTGGCATCTAATTGGGATGTTACCCGACTGTTATCATTGCTTTTTATCACAATAGCATAACCCCGCGCCAAAATTGCATCTGGATTGGCAGAGACCAACGCGGCATTTTTGGCAATCAACCGTTCTTTGAGGATGGTTAGCCGATTGTTGGTGGCTTTTTCTGCTCGTAATAACAGATTGTCTAGTCGTTGCTGTTGGTTGCGAATCCCGATGCTAGGTGATGCCATCGTCAACTGCCGTTGTACCGATTCTAGCGATTTGCGTTTATCCGCCAACAAATCATCCATTGCCGAATAGAGCAGGGCATCATAATCGTCCATAATTTCGTGCATGACAGCAATATCGGGTGTGATACGTTCTGCGCCTGCCGATGGCGTTGGGGCGCGTTCATCGCTCACAAAATCCACAATCGTAAAATCGGTCTCATGTCCCACACCCGTCACGATAGGCGTTTTGCTATCTGCCACCGCCCGCGCCACCCGTTCATCGTTGAACGCCCATAAATCCTCAATGCTCCCCCCACCACGACACAATAAAATCACATCACAATTGGCGTGTTCGTTGAGCCGTTCTATCGCACGGACAATTTGCGGTGGGGCATCTGTGCCTTGTACCAATGTGTTGCTGAGTATCACATGCGCCAATGGAAACCGTTTGCTGAGGACATTTAGCACATCCTGAAATGCCGCCCCTGTGGCGGATGTCACCACGCCGATGGTCTGTGGATATTGGGGATATTGGCGTTTTCTATCGGCATCGAATAAGCCATCGGCGGCGAGTTTTGCCTTGAGTTTTTCAAACTGCTGATATAAATCGCCCACGCCAACGGGTCGGATGTAATCTACAATCAGTTGATAATCGCCTTGTGGGGCATATACGGCTATTTTGCCGAATAGCTCTAGTGCCACACCATCTTTTGGGGTGCTAGATTGGCGTTGGGCAGTGGTGCGCCACATCACACAGCGCAGTTGGGAATCTTTGTCTTTGATGGTGAAATACCAATGCCCAGAGGAAACCTGACGCACATTAGAGGCTTCTCCAAGCACCCATACATCTTGTAAGGCGGGGTCTTGGGTGAGCAGATAATTGATATAACGGGTGAGTTCAGAGACGCTTTTGGGCTTGGCTAATTCTGACATGGCATTTTCCACGCTATTTTTTAATCATATCCCTAATTGTACCGCATAATGAGAACCTGTCTACAAACCCGTAGATACGCTATAATCGTGTCACTTCTCTAAAGCAAATGGGAGCGCGATTATGGCATATTTTTTGAATGAAGAAGAACGTAAAGAATTGCAAAGCGAATTGGTCAAAATGAATTTTAACCGTGCCAAAGGCAAGTTACGGCGCATGGACAGAAAAGCCAAACTCGGCACATATCGCAATGTGCAAAATATAGGCGAATGGATGACCACCTATGACCTGCCATCGTTGGGGGCGCATGTCACCCTCATCGAAAATTGTTCACTGGGGACAGATGACCCCAATGAGCGTGTCAAAGCCCGTTATGACATGGTTCGAGTAATTGTCGAGCCAACCACTGGCAATCGGACATAGGGTTTTTTTACTGGCACTTATTTTTTGAGAGGGAAAATATGACGACACAGACTATTACACAAGACAACAAACGATCGCAAGTGATTCAACGGCTACTCGCCATTGCTACTTTTACCGCGCTCACCGTTTTGGGCGCAAAAGTGACACTCGAAATTGGACCCATCCCCTTTACACTTCAGACGATGGTCGTGTTTTTGGCGGGAATGGTGCTTGGTGGGCGCGATGCGGCACTCTCGCAAATAGGCTATATCGGTTTATTGGCGGTTGGATTGCCTGTAGATGCACGTAGCTTGGGCGTTGGTGTGTTTGCGGGTCCCACATGGGGATTCATCGTTGGATTTGTGCCTGCGGCGTTTGTAGTGGGCTTTATCTGTGAGCGATTTGGCAATAAACTGATTGTTCACCTGTTGGCGGCACTCGCAGGCGCGTGCATTTATTTCACCACAGGGACAATCGTCCTCATGTCGGTGACGGGCATGGGCTTTGTCTTGGCGCTATACAACGGCGTACTCAAATTTTTGATGATAGATTTTGCCAAAGCACTCATGGCATCGGCATTGGCACGTTCACCCATGCCACAAGCCTTTTGGGGGTTGCTCCGCAGAGGGCAATAGGGCAAATTTTAGGGCGGATAATACACTATCCGTCCTAAAAATAGTTTAATCTGTTTCCCAGTCTTCTATCTTCAAATTGGGGATACGCCCAAATTCCCGAACATTATGCGTTATTATGATGCGTTGATATGCCAATGCTGTGGAGGCTATCAACATATCATTGCCACCGATTGGTGTCCCATTTTTCTCTAAATATGCCCACAATTCACCATAACGTATTGCTGATATATCATCAAATGGAATGGTGTAGATGGTATCTAAAAATTCTCGTTGATGATTCAGAGATTCTTGTGAACGTTGACTTTTAGCAGACCCATAAAATAATTCCGCTTTGGTGATTGTACTTATCGCAACATCGCTACGAGGTATCGTTGCAAGTTGATTGCGGATAGACAATGACCGCTTATTTATGGAACAACTATTTTGAATTCAAATGATTTTCAAATTTCAATGGATAAGCATTTTCAAGTCAATTATCAGCTTAAATCACCCCTATCCCCCTTATCCCCACTGCGTGGAGAAAGGGGAGAAACCCATTTTAGGGCAGGTTTTAGCCCCCGCTCCAATTTTTTGGGGAGGGGGTTGGGGGTGGGGTGAAAACACGTTTAATGATGAGTTATTGACATAATCCTATGAAT
>DAOTUO010000280.1:0-18687 GCA_034436595.1 Anaerolineae bacterium
AACTGGCAAAAGACTAAAAATACAACTACGGACACGCCTTTAATCACGTCCGTACAAGCCCCTCTCCAATTTTTTGGGGAGGGGGTTGAGGGTGGGGTCAAAACTCTTTTTCAAAAAATTAACCGAATGTTACTTTTATATCCCATAGTAGCGTTAGTCTGTGACTGACTAGTACGCACTGCGTGCTGGTCAGCCATTACGTCATGCTTGTTTTGAGTGGTGTAATGGCTGTACTAAACCCGTTAGGGTCGTATGTCAGCCACAGAAAAGATTTTAATTTGAATATTATTTGCGTTTATGCACACGCATCAGCACATGGGGGGCAGGCTCTAGGGTCGCCCCCATGAAGGGACGCACATCATCTTTCACCAATTCAAACCGATATGCCCCCAACAACCGCGCCAAAACCACTTTGACTTCGACATCGGCAAATGCCAACCCAATGCAATTACGTGACCCTTTGCCAAAGGGCAGATAGTGATAATCGCTCTTTTTTGGCTTTTCATCACCCAAAAAGCGCTCTGGGATAAAATCATTCGGATTTTTCCAGTAGGCGGGGTCGCGGTGACTGAGATAGATTGAATAGAGTATGCGTTCCCCCTTTTTAATTTTATACCCCTTATAGATGAGGTCTTTGGTGGCAAACCGTGACCCCAGATGAATCGGCGGATACAACCGCAACGATTCGTCTATGACCGCGCTCAAATAGGGGAGTGACGATAGCTGGTCATGGCGTGGGGGGGAATCACCCAAGACCGATATAATTTCTGCATAGACCTTTTCTTGAATATGCGGATATTTCCCCAGAAAATACACCGTCCACGCCAATGATGCGGTGCTGGTATCGTGTCCTGCGATGAGCATCGTGACCAGTTGGTCGCGGATGAGCTGGTCATCCCACCCCATATCAATCAATGTCCCTATGAGGTCTGTCCCTTGCGACTCTTTAGCCCGTTTTTGGGCGATGAGGTCATATAAATACGCATCCACTTTTTTGAGTTCACGATTATAACCCATGTACGAGAATTTACGCGATAATACCCAAATATTTGGTGAGATATAACGCACCGCCCGAATGACACCCGCCCACAGGCGTTCCATATCAGGAGAAAAATCGGTGTCGAATAAGGTAGATGTGAGGACGAGCAGGGCAATTTTTCGCATTTCTGGCAACATATCATAATTGGTGTGCGGTTGCCAAGTGTGCATGATGCTATCGGCACTAGCGCCCATCGCCTCAAGATAATTTTGGAGCATATTACGGTGCATGATGGGTTTGACCATCGGGGCGCGGATGGTGTCGTGTTGCTCGCGGTCTGTGACCAATACCCCCTCATGGAGCAAAATGGTGATGGGTTCATTAGGCATCCGCCACAACAAATCGTGTTTCCAGTCGTTGGCAATCAGCCGATTTGCCTCTGCACCGACTAGCATGATGGGGTTAAATCCGGGCATGGGCAAGCGAAAAACCTCACCCATTTCGGCATGTAAGACCTCTAATGCGCCGATGATACTTTTTCGTTTGAGAATACCGCGCAGGGCTTTGAGACCAATTTGCCCAGATGGACGGGGCGGTTTTTGGGGCGAATTTTTATCAGACACGATATGATCCTATCATTGCAAGCTATATTATAGTGTCTGTGGGAGAAAATTTGTAAGGGGCATGACCTGTTCATGCCCCAAGAAGTGACAATTGTTAGTCGCGGCTCATGAAAATACGGAGCAGGAACAGGAACAAGTTGATGACATCAAGATATAGGGTCAATGCACCAAAAACGCTTACCTTTGTGGCTAAACTGCCATCGGCTTGAATCTGTGGGTTATTTGCCATATTCTTGATTTTTTGGGTGTCATACGCGGTCAAGGCGGTGAAGATGAGGACACCCGCCACACTGATGATAAAATCTAGGGCGCTACTTCTCAGGAGCATGTTGATGAGCATGGCGAAGAACAAGCCAATGAGCGCCGCCATGAAGAAAAATCCGAAACGGCTCAAATCCATTTTGGTGGTGAACCCCACAACGGTCATCGCGCCAAAGAGGGCGGCAGTTGTACCCGCGGCAGCATAAACTGCGCTCGGTTGAACTTGTGCGAGGAGGACGACAAACGACAAGAAAAAGCCCATAATGGCGGAATAGACAAAGAACATGCTAATTGCCATACCGGGTTTGAGCCAATTGCGAGTCATGCCAGCACCGAGTGCAATTGAGATACCAATTAGGAACACAAAACTAATGATGGTCACAACAGGCGACATCGCAAGGCTCATTAACGATGGGGTGTTGGCGACCAAAATGGCGACCACACAGGTGGTTAGTAAGCCTAAGCCCATCCATAGATAGACAAGGCGTAGGATGCTATTGGTTTTTTCGACAGACAATACCGATGTGTTATACACAGGCATGGTCGGATTTTGATTGTTGAACATATACCTCTCCTCATAAAGAAATTTTACTTCACACTTTATCATACCCTAAAAATTGTTAGAAACACACTATATCCATTTATTATCTGGCAATAACCCCTCATTTATAGGGGTTTTTTTAGCACACTATAGCGATTCACCGTGTTGGTGAAGCCATCGGCACGGTATGTCGCCACTTCATTTAGCCCTGTGGCACGCATCAACGCCTCGTGTTCGGTATCATCTACATAATGACAATAGCGTAAGGCAGTCGCCCCACGGCGCCAATCGAGCAAATAATCGTGTGGCTCAACTTTATCGGCTAACTCTGCGCCCCATGCGGTAATACGCTCACGGAAACGGTCAAATTCATAAAATCGCCAACAGGCAATCGCCAAATAGCCACCCGCTTTTACCGCGCCCGCCCATTTTTTGAGTGTAGCCCGCCGATTTTGTACGCTAGGGATGTGATGGATGACCCCAAATGACACTACAAGGTCGTATAGTGGCTCAAACGAGGTTGTATCCAACACCATATCATAGGGATTAAGCGTGTGGTTGATATGATGCGCTTGGAGTGATTGCCCCGCTATCGCCAATAAATCGGCATTGTTGTCTATGCCATGATAGACCAGCTTATCACCCCATTTTTCATGTAAAAATACGCCAAAGCGTCCATTGCCACAACCAATATCCAACACCCGATAGGGTTCTGGGGGGGTAGGGATGTGATTCATGAGTATTTCCCAGCCTGCCCATGCCTTGCCACGAGTTTCGTCAAAATCGTGGGCGATGGTCGTATAAAAATCGGCATTAATCTGGTTAAGCCTGTGAATGGTCGCGCTATCCATCGGGTTAACCAAACAAGCCTCTACGCGGGGCGGGGGCATGGGTGAGGGTGGTCAATCCGCCACCATAAGTATCTAATACAGGACGCAAATCATCTAAAATCATTTTTATCGCCTTGAGGGGCGGGTTATAATGCTCTGCAATAATTTCTAAGAAGCCTGCATGGTCACGAAAGACCTGCTTGGCTATTTCTTCTGATACACCCGCGCTAGGACGGTATTTGTCGCCACTCCAGCGCCATTTTTCAGGATAAAAATAATAATAAAGCGGATAGGCACAAGCCGTCATCACAGAGACACCACGCTTGTTATAGGCATATAGGTCATTGCCGATATGCTTCGCCATTTCTGCGATGAGGACAAGGGCTTGTGTGGCTTGGAGTTGATAGGTGAAGCCAGTCACCTCATTATGATGGTCTACAATACTGGGCATATAGCCTTCTGGATGCAATAGGTCATCTATGGCGTGTTTATATACCGCACTGGCGCGGATGATGTTGCTCTCGGTTTCGGTGATAATGCCTAAAGCCATCGCCACCACACCTTTCCACAATATTTCGTGGGTATTTTCGGTTTCGCGTTGAAGTAGTTGTGCTGTGTTATCTTCCCATTCGTGTATAAATTGGGGTGTTTTCAATAACGGGCGGATGAGTTCTATGAGGTGTCCTGTGAGCAGGGTTTGGCGCATATCAGCCAGAAAATCATCCGATGGCGCAGTGACAAGCCATGTGGAAAGCGCCGATAGCGATGCTTCTCCCGCGTTATTATCCCCTAGCCGATAGCGATAGGCATTGAGGAGCATTTCGGCATGTGGATTTGTCTGTGGGGTATCTAAAAACTGGAACGCATCGCTAAATGGGGCTTTATCCCGATTTTTCTGGGTGAGTTGTAAATGGGCTTCGGTAAAAAATAAGCCGTAATGGGTGAATTCAGGCATAAGGATTTTTCTCTCAAAATAGCGATTGTAGGCGGGGAATGGTATCCATTTGGTCACGGTGGGTCACACAAATCACCCCAGACATCGAAAAGGCGATTGTACCAACATCATCCACATCGAGCGCACTAATCGTCACGGCACGCGGGGGCATATCGGCTAAGAGTTGGCGCGGTTGGGCGCTGACCAATAGGTCTATCCCAAAACGTTGATGGGTGGGCGTGAAGGTTGCCCCTTCGTATGCCCGTATGACCCCATTTTCAAAGTCATGTGTGAGCAATATCAAGCCATTGGGCGAACACACAATTTGGCGGATGGGGTAGTGTGATTCGATAGTCTTGTGAATTTTGCCACTGGAATCGGTGCGGATGATTTTTTCGCCATCACACACATAAACGGCGCTCCCCCCGTGCGAAATGGCGATGCTGGCACGACGTTCTGAGCGGGGTGTGAGTCCGGTGGGGAAAATGCCGACTTTCATGTGTTGCTGAAACAGGTGCAGATTGCCAGCGCGGTCTAATGCGGCGATTAATCCCAAAAAGCGGTCTAACCCGACTGCGACAAAGCCATCATCATGAATCACCAGAGGAATTTCTTGCCCCAGATTTTCTAAATAAAGGTCGGTTGTCCCACTCTGATACAGGCGCAATTTGCCATCGTTGCTCATGAATACCGTCACACCCTCTAGGCGGATGGTGGGCAAATATAAGCCATTGGGCGCGATGAGATTGGCTAAAAATAGTTGCCACGCATCGCCACGCCTGTCCTCCATACCTGTGGCTAAAATCGCTTTTTCACCGACTTGAGTGCCTGTGGCGAGGTCATAATACACGACATAGTTGTGGCGTATCCAACACGCGAGCAAGGGCGTTTTGCCCGATAAAATATCCAGATAAGGGATAGATTGGTCGCTGAGATGTAACCGCCACACCATCTTTATCCGTCCTCGCGCACTTGTACCCGCAACGACCCGCCTATGGAGATTTCATAAAAGAGGCGTGGCGCGGTGCTGGCAGAAAAACTATCGGGATTGGGGCGTAAGATGGTCAGACCTGCTTCTCTGGATTCGATATAGGATGAAGGGGTCTCTGTGATATTGCCCGATGAATAGATAAGCCGTGCATCTACACTGGCGGGGATGAGCAGGGTTAAATTGCCACTAGACAGATTAAACGAGCTAGGGCGTTCTTCTGAGCGCAACGATAGCGGGTTGTGGCTTGGCAGAGAGACTACCGCATCACCTTGTGCGATGGTGAGCGTGAGCCGTTCTAACTGCAAATCGCCCAAACTGAGGGTGACATCGCCCGATTGATTGACAATATTCAACACGAGAGGAATATTAGCGGGCAGGGTGAGGTCTAATGTGCCACGCCCAATATCGTTGAGGCGCGGAAAATCTGCCGATTTTGTCTCTGCGATGGTCATCTCGCCCACCCCTTGCTCTGTCACCGTTTTGGTTTGGGTGATGGTGCTTTGCAGGCTTCCCACAAATGTCCCCGTGACTGAATTGGTCTGTGGGGCAGTGTTGATGGTGATTTGGGTGGTGGTTGCCGATACATTGACCACAAACAGCGTCACCGATGCTTCGATGGGATAGTTGAGGGTCAGGTTTTGGTCGGTACTCACTTGTGAGGCTCTGCCACCATACGCCATAGTCGCCACACCACCCACCAGCGCAAGGCTGATGACCAGACTGACGATATTGCCCAGTGGCACACGTCCACGCAAGAAAAATCCGAGTCCGATGAGGATGAGCAAGACGGGCATCGCACGGGCGATGAGGTCGCCAATGCCGTTGGGGATTTGTGCGATTAGGGGGGTATAGGCTTGGGTGAGAATTGCCCACCATAACCCGATAGCCAGCCCTATCATCAGCAAAAAGCCGATGAACCGGATGAATCCCAACCGTTGTGGGGCGATGAGCGATTCTTGGGGCAACAGTACCCATAAAATGGCGTAGAGGGGAATCATAAGTCCCAATGTGGCAATTGCCCCCAATGCAAACAACAGACGAACACCCCACGCATTAATTGGGAGGCGTGTCGCCAATCCACCACATACACCGCCCAAAACGCGGTCAGTAAAACTGCGCGTCATAGGAATTAATCTGGACTCACAAATTGAATCTGGGTGGTGAGGCGGGCAAATTCCACTTCATCCCCATCTTTTAGCCGATAGCGTCTGGTGGCTTGCAATTGAAAGCCGTTGATGCGCGTGCCATTGGTGCTTTCTAAATCTTCGATATACAGCGCACCATCCTCATAGGTGATGATGGCGTGCCTGCGCGATACCCCTGCGGGATACCCACCAAATTGGTTAAAATCCACCGATACAGGCGGGTGCTTATCATCGCCACCACGCCCCACGACCATAATCTCTTTGAGTGGGACAATGGTCCGCATATCACCAATCTTAAACTGTAATTTCCAGCGCAAATCTATCTTTAACGCATCTTTTTGAGTGCGCTCTGGCATGGGTTGGGCGCTAGATTTATCAATATTGAGATAGTTTGTCTGTCTTTTATTTTCGTCTGCCATAGCAACCTCTTTCTTGTTTCTTATGATACCACAAAACAAAAATTTACCCCACTATAATCCGCACTTTCTTAAAGATTATAACGGGCATGAGTGCCTTTATGGGTCATGATGGGCTAGGAAAACTTTTCTGATAGAATTTTAACAAATGGTGTGCTATACTGTTGGTATCAGTCGGGAGTGACATGGATTTGACACGGGAGGCTGATAACCGACGGCAAGCCGAAGCGCCCAACTTCGCAACATGGGCAAGCACATTAAGTGCCAATAACAATAACACAGCTTACGCATACGCCGCCTAGTCGGTAGTTAAGTAAGTTGCTGACACTACGTGAGGTCAGCCGTCTATCCCATTCGTCGCTATTCGGGTGGACGGATAGGCGCAACTAAAAATAGCGTGCTTCTCTCTGCACACCGATAACAGGGGGACTAAGAACCTTCGGTTAGGGGCGAACATACCGCGTTGGCTAGGGTTATTCGCAACCGAAATTTAATAGCACAACTACGCTTGTAGATGTTTGTTATCGAATCTCAGTGGACCCCAGTTCGAGTCTGGGCACTTCCATTAAACAATGTTTTTGGGGACACAATCACTATTGTGTCCCTTTTTTTATGGGGAATTATCGCTCATGCCCATTGGTCAATTGATACGTCAAGCCGTTTTTTTTTTCTTAGCCATGTGCTTATCTGCCTGTGGGGTGAGTGGCGCAGACCAACAGACGATGGTCGCCTATAACACCCTTGCCAGCACACAACGCTCCGTGTTTTATTTGACGGCGACAGCAGATGCCGAGCGCGGTTTTATCACTTTAGATGCGATTCAAGACAGCATAGACCGCGCTCTCGTTCAGCGCCAGTTTATGCTGTCTACTCTCGAAGCGCGTGGCATAGATACCAGCCAATTGCCTCAAATTCGCACACCTACCCCTGTAACACTGGTGCCAAATGTTCCGCTTGCCCCCATCGCCACCAGCACCCTAACAGGCGGTGATGTGGCATTGCCCACATCGGTGATTGTCACGCCATTGGTGATTTCGCCAATGCCATTTGTGGCGCAACCTGTTCAACAAACTGCCCTCCCCAATAGTCCCTTGCGCGATATTGTGATGTCACAAGGGGTTGGTGATGATGATTGTGCGGTGGGCGTGACCAACACCTTCTCTGTGAATACCACCGAGATTTATGTGGTGGCGCGGGCGATTGGGGTGCAATCTGGCACAAATTTGGGGGCGCGGTGGGCAACAGCCGATGGCACAGAATTGGTGCGCTTTGAATTTATCCCCGATTTCACCATCGAAAATGCTTGCATCTGGTTTTTTGCCAATAGCACCGATTTTCCGTTTGTGGCGGGGGGCTATACGGTGCTATTAGAAGTCAATGCTGTCCCTGCCAGCGCCCCTATCGCCTTCACACTCACCCCCTGAGCATCCTACCCGATTGGGCGGTATCGTGCAGGATTATCCATCTGTTATGATGTTATCTATTCAACAATTTATCTGAGAGGACTATATTATGTTTCATGGCGGTGGCTGGTGGCGGTACTTAGATTCTGAAGTAGATCGCCCAAAAGTGACACGACACCTTATTTTGCGGGTACTTGCTTATGCGCGTCCCTATCGGAGGCACATTTTGTTTTTATTGGGGACAATTCTCATCACCACTGTGTTGGGATTGCTCACGCCGCTTATTTTCCGCGATTTGATAGACAACACCCTCCCCAACCGCGATTCAGAACGATTAAATCTGCTGGCTATTGGGTTGGTCGCCATCCCCGTGATTGTGGGTGGCATCCGCATTGTACAACGGCGCTTAAATAGTTGGATTGGCGAGGGCGTGATTTATGATTTGCGCGTGGCGCTCTATTCGCACCTGCAAAAAATGTCATTGCGCTTTTTTACCAATACCAAAACGGGTGAATTGATGAGCAGGCTCAATAGCGATGTGGTAGATGCCCAACGGGCGATTAGCAACACTATTGTCGAGATTATCACCAATATTATCACGGTGGTGGCGACTTTAGCCGTGCTAATTGCGATGGATTGGCGACTCACTATACTCGGTGTATTGGTGTTGCCTATTTTTATCCTACTCGCTCGGCGGGTGGGCGGGGTCTTGCGCGAATTGTCTCGTGACCAGATGAAGCACAATGCTCAGATGAACGCCATGATGAACGAAACACTCAACATCAGTGGGGCGCTACTGGTCAAATTATTTGGACGTAGAGACATGGAAGTGAGCCGATTCGATGCACGGTCTGCCAGTGTGCGCGATATTGGCATCAGACGGGCGATTATCGGCACGCAATTTTTTGTCCTCATCGGCTTGGTATCGGCGATAGGAACAGCAGTGGTCTATTGGGTGGGCGGGCATTTATACCTCACAGACCCACAAACCTTTACTATCGGCACAATTGTCGCTTTTGGGACCTATCTCACCCAACTCTATGGTCCATTGCAGGCGCTCACCAATGCCCCTGTGGATTTTGCCACCTCAATGGTCAGCTTTGAGCGGGTATTCGAGATTATAGACATGCCCACCGAAATCACAGAAAAACCCAATGCCCTCATTTTGCCCGATGTGCGCGGTGAACTCACCTTTGAGGATGTGACATTCTTTTATGATGCCAAGACCGATTTGCTCCTGAGTGATGTGGAACGGCATAACCGAGATAGCATCAATGCGACCTTAAGCGGGGCAGAAACCAAACCCGCCGAAAATGGTCATACGCCAGAATCACAAGCCAGAGAAGTCGCGTTGCAAAATGTGTCATTCACCATACAAGCGGGGCAATTGGTGGCGCTAGTGGGGCGCAGTGGGGCGGGTAAAACCACCATGACTTATCTCATCCCACGCCTATATGACCCCACCGAGGGACATATTATGCTGGATGGTCACGATTTGCGCGATTTGTCGCTCTCATTTTTGGCGGAGCAAATCGGTATGGTCACACAAGAGACGTATCTCTTTCATGACACCATCCGCGCCAATTTGCTCTATGCCAAACTCGATGCCACCCAGTCAGAATTAGAGGCGGCGTGCCGTGCGGCAAATATCCACGACTTCATTGCGGGATTATCTGGTGGCTATGACACGATTGTCGGTGAACGGGGCTATCGCCTGAGTGGGGGCGAGAAGCAACGCCTCGCGTTGGCGCGGGTCATCCTCAAAAACCCCCGTATTTTGGTGTTAGATGAAGCGACCTCTAGCCTCGATAGCGAATCTGAATCATTGATTCAAGACGCGCTCAAAACGGTTATGGCGGGGCGCACCAGCATTGTCATCGCGCATCGCCTGAGTACGATTTTAGCCGCCGACCTCATTTTGGTCATGAATCGTGGCGAAATTGTCGAGCGTGGCACACATGCCCAACTCTTGGCAGAAGGCGGGATTTATGCGACACTTTATGAGACACAATTTAGTCATCAACGAGATAGAGTATAAACAATGTACTACGAAAAATCGGCATGGTTTTACGATGCCATCTACACATGGAAAGACTATGTAAAAGAGATCCATTATCTGCTGGATGTCATCAGTCAACATAAAAAAACCGATGATAACACGTTGTTGGATGTCGCATGTGGCACAGGTGGGCATATCACCCATCTGCTCCCACGTTTTGCCTGTGAAGGGTTGGATATGGACACGGGGATGCTGGCGGTAGCGCGGGAAAAATTTCCCACCCTGACCTTTCATCAAGCCGACATGACCGATTTTCATCTGAATAAGCACTATGGTGTGATTACCTGCATGTTTAGCTCCATTGGCTATGTGCAGACGGTAGACGCGCTCAATGCGACCATCAAAAATTTTGCCGACCACCTTGTGCGTGGCGGTGTGGTGGTGGTTGAGCCGTGGTTTTCGTTGGTGTTGATGAAAGACAAATATCTGAGCATTGATGTCGTTAATGAGCCAGACCTCAAAATTAGCCGTATGAATGTTACTGCCATAGAAGGCAATATCGCCGTGCTGAATTTTCATTATTTGGTCGGCAAAGACGGCGCTATCACCCATTTTACAGAGCAACATCGCCTTGCTATGTTCACGGATGAAGAATATCTGGTGGCATTTCGTGAGGCGGGATTAGATGTGATACATGACCCGCAAGGGGTCAATGGACGTGGATTATTCATCGGGACAAAAATAATATCATGACAGAGCGTTTTTTGATTGTTGGGTTGGGCAACATTGGCAAGGAATATGCCAACACGCGCCATAACATCGGGTTTTGGGTCGCGGATGAACTCGCACGGCGCTATACCATGACATTCGGCTCAAAAGAGCGCAAAGCCGTGTGTGCCGATGGCACAATTGCCGATAAGCGTGTATTGGTTGTCAAGCCACAGACTTATATGAACCTCAGTGGCGAGGCGGTGCGGTCTTTGGCAGATTTTTATAAAATACCTAACGCGCAAATAATTGTCATACACGATGATTTAGACTTGCCACTGGGTACATTGCGGATTCGTGCCACAGGGAGCGCGGGCGGTCAGAACGGGGTGAAAAGCATCATCCAACATCTTGGCACACAAGATTTTGCGCGTGTGCGCTGTGGGATTGGGCGACCACCCGGAAAATTAGACCCTTCCGCCTATGTGTTGCAACCGTTTGGTGGGGATGATGCCATCACTGCGGCGATTTTACGTGACCACGCCGCCAACGCGGTAGAGACATGGTTGCGCGAGGGGCTAGAATTGGCAATGACCCGTCATAATGGGACTGTAGGATAGCGATGATGCGCCTCACAGGGTTAACCGATATTTTTCGGGGGTCTGATGTGTATCAGACCCTTTTGTCGCATTTACGCCAGAATAACACATCGCCTGTGAGCGCGGGACTGATTCGGTCTGCACGCCCAGCACTATTGGGTGCGTTGGCAGAAGATTGGGGTGCGCCTATCGTCTTTATCACAGGGCGGATTAAATATGCCCATACGGTTGCCGAACAACTCCCCGTATGGTTATCCACCGACCTGCCTATCGCCCGTTTTGCAGAACCGACACCGCAATTTTATGAGCGCATCGCATGGGGCGAAACCGTCATCCATAATCGGATTCAGACCCTATCCATGCTCCTAGATGACACCCAGCCGCGCTCGGTGGTGGTATCGTCTGCCCGTGCATTCATGACACGGACATTGCCCCCGATTCAATTTCGGCAAAATTGCCTTACGATTCGCAAGCGTGACCGTTATGCCCAAGACAAACTGCTCAAATTATGGACAGATATGGGTTATTCGTATGCGCCGATGGTGTTGGCGATGGGGACATATTCACGGCGCGGGGGCGTGGTGGATATTTTCCCTGTGGGCGCAGATAACCCTGTGCGGATTGAATTTTTTGACGATGAAATAGATACCATGCGACCCTTTGACCCCGCCACCCAACGATCTGAGGGGCAAATTAATGCGGTATTTATTCCCCCTGCGCGGGAAGCCATGCCCCAATACGCGCCGTCTGTGGCGCATCGGCTAAAAGACTGGTTTTCGTCTCTGCCACCCGTGAATGAAGATACGACCACCGCCAGCGCCGATTTTTCTGTGTTGGAATCTGGGGGAGCATCGGCATATCTGGAACATTATTTGCCGTTCATCACCCAAAATCCCATATCGCTACTCGATTATGCCCCGCTAGATTCGCTCATTGTCATAGATGATATGGGCGATATTCAGGCGATGGCACATGACCTCATCACCCACGCCAAAAAAGCCAAATTGGAGGGTATCGAGAATTATCAACTGTCGCCAGACCATCCACGCCCCTATTTGACATGGGATGAAATTTTGGCATCACTAGAGGGACGCAAGGTGTTAATATTGGGGCAGGCGGGCGAATCGTTTAGCAATGTATTCACGCCATCCGATTTATACGCGGGGCAATTGCGTCCCATGCTGACCGCCCTCCGCAAAAAGACGGGTGAGGGCGATAATGTGGTCGTCATCACCGAACAAGCGGGGCGGTTGCGCCAATTGTGGGAAGAACAAACGGCGCGTATCACCAACCCCATTGAGAAAGACTTGTTACAAGCACCATCGGCGGGCATCACCTTCATCGAAAATCAACTCAGTGAGGGATGGGTGATGAAAACGGGCAACCATACCTATTCATTGCTCACCGATAGCGAAATTTTTGGGTGGCATCGTCCAGAACCGAGACGGCGTAAATCGGATAAAAAATCGCGTCCACCAGAATCGGATTATGCCGATTGGCGTGAAGGCGAATATGTCGTGCATGTGGATTATGGTGTGGGGCGCTTTTTGGGACTCAAACGGCGCACATTAGAAAATACTGAGCGCGAATATCTGATGATTCAGTACGGCGGGTCAGATACGCTATATGTCCCCATTCATCAGGCAGACCGTTTGAGCCGTTATATCGGCGCGGATGATGTGCCTCCCGCTTTGCACAAATTGGGCAAACCCGAATGGGAACGCACCATGAGCAAGGCACAAAAATCAGTATTAGAAGAAGCAGAGGAACTCCTCGCTTTATACGCAGAACGTGAAGCCACCGATGGCTATGCCTATGCGCCAGATACCCATTGGCAGGCAGAGATGGAAGCCTCATTCCCGTTTATCGAGACAGAAGACCAACTCAAAGCGGTGCAAGCCGTCAAAGCCGATATGGAAGCCTCTCGCCCAATGGATAGGCTGATTTGTGGCGATGTGGGCTATGGCAAGACAGAAGTGGCGCTTCGTGCGGCATTTAAGGCGGTGATGGATGGCAAGCAAGTGGCGGTGCTTGTCCCGACCACTATATTGGCACAACAACATCACGAAACATTCATGCGGAGGCTATCGGCATTTCCTGTGAAGGTGGAATCGCTATCGCGTTTTCGTACCAAACAAGAAGAAAATCGCATGTTGCCCCTGATTACATCGGGTGATGTGGATATTGTCGTGGGGACGCATCGGCTTTTGTCTGCGGATGTGACATTTAAGTCGTTGGGCTTGGTGATTATTGACGAAGAACAACGCTTTGGTGTGAAGCACAAAGAACATCTCAAAAAACTCCGTACCCAAGTGGATGTCCTCACGCTCACCGCCACACCGATTCCGCGCACGCTGTATATGAGCCTCGCGGGGGTGCGCGATATGAGTATGATTCAGACCCCGCCAGAAGAACGCTTGCCGATTATCACCCATGTGGGCAGATTCGACAGTAAATTGGTGCGCCAAGCTATTTTGCGTGAGATAGAACGCGGTGGACAGGTGTTTGTGGTGCATAACCGTGTACATAGCATAGATATGCTCCAAGAACAATTTAGTGAACTGGTTCCAGAGGCACGCTTTATTATTGGGCATGGGCAAATGCCAGAGCGCCAGCTTGAAGGGGTCATGGCGGCATTTTCGCGCTATGAATACGATATTCTCATCGCCACTACCATCATCGAAAGTGGCATAGATATGCCCAACGCCAATACGCTCATCGTTGACCGTGCCGATAGGCTTGGGTTGGCGCAACTCTATCAGCTACGCGGACGGGTGGGGCGGGGCGCACAACAGGGCTATGCCTTTTTTTTCCATCCCAAAAATATGACAGAAGATGCCATTGACCGTTTGGGGACATTGGCAGAAAATACCCAACTGGGCGCGGGGTATCAGATTGCCATGCGTGACCTCGAAATTCGCGGTGCAGGCGATATTTTGTCTACCAAGCAAACAGGGCATGTGAGCGCCATCGGCTTGCATCTCTATACGCAATTGCTCAACCAAGCCGTGCGTGACCTGAAGGGGTTGCCAAAAGAAAAACGTGCGCCCATCAACACGGCAGGGATTATTTTAGATTTGCCACTAGCCGCCTATTTGCCAGCCGATTGGATTCCAGAAATTGCCTTGCGCCTGCAAATTTATCGGCGCATTGGGGCGTTGGGAGAACTGCATGAAGTGTTTGCCATGCTCGAAGAACTCCGTGACCGATTTGGGGCATTGCCTCATGCGGTAGAGGGGTTATTGTTTCAAATCGAAATTAAAATTATGGCACAGACAGCAGGTGCTACGGCAATTTTGGCACGGGAAGATGCCATACACATCAAATTGCCCTATCTGGGCGAGATTAATCGGGAACGGATGGCACAAAGATTGGGTGGTGGCATCGCGGTTTCGCGGGTGGCGGTGATGATGCCCATGAAGGATAATCATGAGACATGGCGCGATGAACTGCGCGACTTATTGACCCGTTTGGCTGATAGTGGTCGCGGGAGTGGTGTTTAATAGGAGTAATTGCATTATGATAGTTGTGGTTGGATTTGGGATTATGGGGGCGATATTCGCCTATTTTATTGTGCGGATGCAGTGGCATAACAAGGCACTTATGGCTTTGAATGATGGTCGGTTAGACGATGCCATCGCCCAATTTTCAAAAGTGATAAAATATTATCCACAAGATTCTATCGCCCTTTATCATCGGGCAAATACCTATAAACAAAAAGGCGATATGGATGCCGCCCTCGCCGATTATGATAGTGCTGTTGCGCGGGGCGGGCGCATGAGTGGGGTGTTATATGGGGCGCGGGCATATTTCTTGATGTATTTGGGGCGCTACGAAGATGCCCTAAAAGATTATCAACTGGCACTCAAAACAGACCCCACTCAACCCCAAACCCAATTGGGAATTGCCTATGCGTATCTGTTCATGAAGGATTATGAGAAGGCACTCGCACAAGCCCAAATCACGGTGGACATTTTAGAGAAGCAAATCGCTACAGATAAGCAATATAGCGCCTATATCCTCGCCAATTCACCCGAAAAAAGCGCCCAACTGGAAAGTGCTTATATCTCGGTATACGCGACCAAAGCCCTCGCGCTGATTCATTTGGGGCGGTCAGATGAGGCAAAAGCCATTTATGCGTCACTCGGAGAAAAATATCCCAATTCGATGGTACTCTATGTAGACCGCGCCGAAGTGAACTTTTTATTGGGCGACTATGCTTCTGCCATAGCCGATTATGAAAAGGCGATTGCATTGGCACAAGACACCCTGTTTATACCCATGAGTGGGGCATACGACCTCACTTATTTGGCGCAAGCGGGATATGCGGTGTCTCTTTTTGCCTCTGGGGATGAGGAAAAAGCACAGGCACAATGGCGCGACTTGGGCAAAAAGAAACCAGAACTCGCCAATGTGAGCCTGTTGAGCAAAGAATTTTTCTGGTCAGAGACAATGGTTGCCCAAGCCGAAAAAATGGTAGCAAGTCTATAAACGGGCAGAGCGTAGCTTAAACACCCAATTCTTGTAAGGCGACATGGGCAACATTGCGTACTACCGAGTCCGTATCGCCAGATAGCACCAATTTGAGGGGCGATATGGCACGCGGGTCGCCCCATCTGCCCAATGTTTCTACCGCGCCACGTCTGACATTGGCACTTTCGTCTTGTAAGCGTTCTAACAAGGGGATAAAGGCGCTCCCATCGCGGATTTGCCCCAATGCCCCCACCACATTATAGCGTACCCATTCGCGTTCATCGGTTAGTTTGCCAATCAGCGCGTCTGTGGCTTCGAGTGCGCCAATTTGCCCCAATGCCTTAGCGGTACGGATTCGCACCCATTCATCGGCATGACTCAGCAGAGGCAATAATTTTTCTGTGGCGGTTGTATCGCCAATATTGCCCAATGCGGCGGCGATATTGCCACATACAGTTGGGTCTGGGTCGTTGAGTGCCGTGAGCAATGCTGGCACAGCACTTTCATCGCCAATCCAACCCAAAGCGGCGGCGGCATTTCTGCGAACATTGAGGCTGGCATGAGACAGGGCTTTGATGAGGTCGGGAATAGCACGGCTATCACCCAATTCACCCAATGCTTTTGCCGCCCATTCACCCACATGACCATCATCATCGTGAAGCGCTTTGATGAGCGGGTTTAGGGCGCGGTCATCACCGATTTCGCCCAAAATCCACGCGGCAAGATAGCGCGTATGGGCGGTGGGGTGGGTGAGGGCTTCTATGAGTGCAGGAACAGCATCCGCGCCAATTTCAATAAGTTCCACCGCCGCTGTTTGTTGTGCATCGGCGTTGTCGGTATTCATTTTTGATAAGAGTTCTTGAATATGCGGAATTGCGGTGGTCATAATAGTGTCCCTTAATGATTATCAGAGAACAAATCAATGGTTTGTTGTTCCAAATCCCATAAATCGAGCGATTCTTGTGCTTTTTGCAATTTATCTAGGCGGGGATGCCCTTCGGCATATTCTTTTGCCCACTCTTTGGAAAAATTTCCACTCCGAATATCGTTTAATATTGTTTCGAGTAGGCGCTCTAATTTAAGTTCGTTAAATCGCTCCCTGCGCGTGAGTGTCCCATATTGGGTTGTTTTTTGTGCGGTTGCCAATGCGCCAAATAGCCCAATTTGGCTAGATTGTTGAATATAATCAGAAAATTTACCAGACAAATAAAAATCTGTCAAAATTCCCTCTATCGGATACCCCTGACGGATAAATAATTCGGTGGCGCTGATGATGATTTTATGAAAGGCGGGGATGATGGCTTGCTCCACAAACAGGCTCATCTCTGCTTCTTGCTCAAAACTGACCTCCAGCGCCCCTTCATCCAACATGCCTACCGCTTTGGCAAAACCGAGTAGCTGTTCCCATGCGCTACGCGAGGCATCTTGACCCACACCGATAAAACTACGAATCCCTTTGGCGGGTGAAACGCCATCGGGGACGGGTGGGCGTGAGCGTGGTGCGAGCAACCCAACATCAATAAAGGGAGGCGGTTCTATAAAGCCAAAGGCGATGGCATAGGCACTCCGAAAAATGAGCATTTGCCCCTTTCGTAAGCCACGCGCCACTTGTGTCATGTAGGTTTCGCTCACATCTTCATCTGCCACCGATAAAAACATAATATCGGCTTGTTGCACCGCCACCGCAGGAATTTCGATGTGCCAACCATCGGCTTGGGCGTTGGTTTGGTCGGCTTGTGTCCCTGTCACCAATAACCGCACAGGGTGATGACGCAACCACCCGCATAAATAACGGGCAAGGTCGTTATAACCGACAATGGCGATTGTTTTGGTGTGGATGAGGCGTTCATCCCCATCGGGTTGGCGGTAAATAATGGTCATGGTGACTACTTTCGTTTTTTTAACAATAGTGTAATACCGATTCTATGTTTTTTGCATTTAGATTTTTATCTTCCATACGGGCATATCATAGCCGTTGCGGATAAATCCTAAATTGTTGTAGAGTTGTTGCGATGCGGGATTGCTCAGTTGTGTGTTGACACTGACATAATCTATGTGACGGCGTATGAAATAGCGCACAAGGTCGCTGACCAATACCTTGCCAATGCCTTGCCCCTGTTTGCTAGGCAAAACAGCCAATCGTGCCAGATGCCCATTGTGATGATGCAGGGTGCTTAGTTGAAAACCGACCACTTCATCGCCATCCATTGCCATTGTACAAATGGCGGCGGCACGGCGGGCGTGGCGCATATCCTCATGGGTCATTTGCCACATGGGCGAAAAGGCTTCTTTGTCTATGGCAAACAGACGGTCTATATCATTCATATTGGCGCTATGAACCGTAAAGCGCGTTTTTGGGATGAGGATAGGTGCATTATAGCGGATAAATGTGATGACTTCATCTGTGGGGATAAAGCCCAGTTGCGTGAGAGGCTCATTGAGCCAATTATCAAAAATCATCCAATAGACATCGGTTGTCCCCAATGCCGATAGCGATATTTTGAGCGAGTCCCACAAAGTGATAATGGCGGGTATGACCACATCATCGTCTTTGAATACCGCCATACGCACCCATGTTTGCCCCATGATGGGTCGAGACGCTCCCAAAAACCCCAGTATGCGGTCTCTTTTGACGGCGACCAATACCACCGCATCGGCGCTATGAATCCATGTATCAATATGCGACCAATCGAGGTGCAGGTGCATCTGATTGCTAAAAAACATCATGTCGTTGAATGTAGGACGAAATCCCCGTGTATAGGGGATAATGCGAATTTGGTCTTCT
>DAOTUO010000281.1:0-1514 GCA_034436595.1 Anaerolineae bacterium
GCGATGAAAATACATAACAACATCAAAAGCATATTTTTCTTCATATATCAAAACTCCATTTTGGTTCAATAAGATTAATTTTCCTTACGGTTTGGGGATGATAACACCTATAATGAGGTTTGGCAAAAATTGGTACTATAAGGGCGATAACCGCCCTTATAGCCATGTGATGTGCAAGCTATTGAAACCGCTTTGACCAAATCATCAATTCTGACAGCATATCGGTGATGAACTTCTTCGTCATGTCATCTGTCAAATTGCCTTCTTTATCGAAGGCAGATTGCGGGAATAAAGACACATATACCTCTGGCTTGATGAGGATGTGCATGTTCAAAAATACAGCAATCTGGCGTAAGTGCATCTGACCGCGTGCCGTCCCAAAACGCCCACCTGCTCCCATCACTGCCGCAGGCTTGTTGAATAGTGGATGTGGTGTATTGGGTGGTGCGCCAACATCGGGGCGCGATGCCCAATCAATAGCATTTTTTAGCACGCCTGTGACAGAGTAATTATATTCTGGTGAGGCAAATAGCATCGCATCGGCTTGTTTAATTTGGTCACGCCATGCTTCGACTGCGGGTGGATAGGCATTTGTGACCAAATCTTGATTATAAAGGGGCAAATCTGCAAGGCTAAATAAGGTGAGTTCCATACCTGCTGGTTTTAGGTCTTGGGCAATGTGCAATAACTTGGTATTAAAAGACCCCTCCCGCAAACTGCCAGAAACCCCTAAAACCTTCACTATGTTGGTCATAACATCCTCCAGAATTACGCTATGCTTGACAAATAATCACTAATCCTATATTATTTGCATTTACAAATATTGTCAATGCAAATATATTAGATTGACGATAGAAATTGAGAAAATCACCTATGGATTCACAATGGACAGATGACGACCGCACAACATGGCTCACACTATTACGGACATTTTCGCTGGTGAACCGTCAACTTTCTGCTGATATGGAGCAACAACATCAGATACCAATGGCTTGGTATGATGTGTTGATTCATCTCTATCATGCCCCCGCACAAGGCTGGCAAATGCAGGAATTGGCGGGGCAAGCAATGATGAGTAATAGTGGACTCACCCGCCTTGTAGACCGCATTATTGAAGCAGAATTGGTCGAGCGAAAACCATGTGCCGATGACCGCCGTGTGATATATATCACCCTCACACCAGTCGGATATGCCAAAATTGAGGCGATTTTTCCACCGCATCAAGCGCGTGTACAAGCCTATTTTTTGAGTCATCTCTTACCAGAAGAAAAATCCACCCTCACAACCGCCTTTGGACGTATCTTAGACCAATTCAATCAGAAAGAATAAAAATATGTTTGAAATCAGGGCGACCACCCTCATCAACGCACAAGGGTAATCGCATCAAAATAGGTTTAACCATATTTTATTTTTTGTGGCTGACATACGAGCCTAAAGGCTCTAGTACAGCCATTACATCCCTCAAAACGGGTATGTACGTAATGGCTGACTAGCACGCTAGTGCGTATGTCAGC
>DAOTUO010000282.1:0-1947 GCA_034436595.1 Anaerolineae bacterium
ATTTTCAAATTTCAATGGATAAGCATTTTCAAGTCAATTATCAGCTTAAATCACCCCTATCCCCACTGCGTGGAGAAAGGGGGAGAAACCCATTTTAGGGCAGGTTTTAGCCCCCGCTCCAATTTTTTGGGGAGGGGGTTGGGGGTGGGGTAAAAACACGTTTAATGATGCGTTATTGACATAATCCTATGAATTTGTTTTCGGTTCTCCATTATTATCCCCTACCCCTTACGCCCGCGCCATACCACAACGATTAAACTGATAATACCAATGAGGATGAATGCCATACCAATAATTGAGGTGATATTGATAGGTGCTGATGCTTGCTCATCGGCTTTTGGCGCGATTTGTGACGGTGTTTCGGATAATGTGGCTGTGTCAGTGGGGATGCTTGTCGCCGTTGGGAGAATCGCATTGCCTAAAATCTCGAAAAATTCCGATGGTGGTGTTTCTTCTGCGAAAGTCATCGGCATAGTATCCATCATTTCTTGGTCATCGGCAGGCACACTGGCTATGATGGGCATTTCTTCTTCTACGCTTTGAGTGGCGCTCAGGGTTGACATGGGCATCGGCATAACGGGTGCCATTTGAGTGCCTTGTATATTCTCGGCTCGATCAGGTGCAGGCGGTATATCGGACTGATTAGCGGGTTGCATCGCCATTTCTGCAAACACCTCATCGGTGGATGTGGGCTGTGCCATCATCCCCATAGAAGCCACATTGAGGGTGGGTGTGAGCATCGCCCCCCGTTGTGAGCTGGTATCGGGCGAGGTATCCACGACATTTTCCTGCTCCATATCCAAAATATCTGACGCAGACGGTGGTGTATTCGTTACCATCAACGCCACACTTGTATCTTGTGATGAGGTGGCTTGGGGGGAGGATTGGTCGCCAAAAATCAGCACAATCCCCAAAATAATAATGACAAACGATGCGGCGGCACTCATCACTGACGATATGGGGAAGCGGATAATTCGCCCTACCTCAGTTTTACTCTTGACCAATTGTGGAGCGCCTACCTCTGTTTTGCTTTTGACCATTTGCGGGGTCAAAATAAAATTACGTGGCGCTTTGAGCATTGGCAATCCGTTGATAAGGGCGATAGTCGCCCGTAGCGCCTCTAATTCTGCTCGCAATGGCTCATTTTCCGCCAGACGTGCTTCCAACGCCAAGCGCTCTGTCTCATTTAGCATGTTATCTAAATAGGCAGATAGCAGTTCAAATTCTTCTGGGCTAATATTTTGCTCGGCGGACATTTTTACAATCACTTTATTTCATATAACAGAACGATTATGTTATAGACGATATACATCGGGTAAAAGTTCCCGTACACCCTGCAAGCATTGGCGCACACCCGCCCGCGCACGACTCAGGCGTGATTTGACCGTCCCTAGCTGTGTGCCGATGTGGTCGGCAATTTCTTGATAGCCATAGCCCTCCACATCACTCATCACCAGCACGACCCGTTGGTCTGCCCCAAGCGCATCAATACACTGCTGAATGGCTTGCGAGAGTTCTGCGGTTTGCAGATGTTGTTCTGGGGTGGGGGTTGGGTCTGGGATGGGCGGTTCGTCATTCATGCCATCGGGTGTGAGGTCATCAAAGGCGGTGGCAGGGCGACGTTTTTCGTAGCGCAGGGCATCATAGCAGGTGTTGGTGACTATTTTCATCAACCATGCCTTAAAATTCCCCCCCAAATACGTCTCTAAACGGCGAAACGCGGTGAGAAATGCGTCTTGGGTGGCATCGGCGGCGCGTTGGGTATCGCCCATCATACGATAGGCAATAGAGAACGCCATATCTTGGTAGTGCAAGATGAGCGAATTGAACGCATCAATATCGCCTGCTTGCGCCGATTGTATCCATGCAGTTTCTTGTGAAGCATCACCAGCCATTGACATTTCTGCTTTTTTGGGATAATATTCTCGTCATAATAACATGATTAGT
>DAOTUO010000283.1:0-3825 GCA_034436595.1 Anaerolineae bacterium
ATAAACCATGCCACACCATCACCCATTATCATCCCCTCCAAAATGCCGTATAATAAAATTTGTGAAAGTTAACACAATTAATGAGGCACTATGCAATTTTTTGTTTTGGCGCACGGGGCGCTTGGTATTTGGGATGAATTGATATTTTTGGGTGTGGCGGTGTTATTTTTGATATTCATGGCAGTTAGTTGGGTACGTAGCCGAGCCATACCGCCTACTATTGAGGATACCCCCATGCCAGACGACATATCTGCCGATAAGTCGCATTTTCGGTTGGATTAAATCATGACACATAGACACTTATGGGCAATTTTTGCCCTGATGCTAGGATTATTTTCGCTTGTACCCAGCACATCGGCACATGGCTATTTGGTGCGTGCCATCCCAGAAAATCGGGCTGTCTTAGACCGCGCCCCCACACGGGTGCAGTATTGGTTTAGCGAGGGACTAGAAGCGCAGTTCAGCACCATCAACATCCGTGACCAACAAGGCAATATCCTCGCTAGTGGTGGTGTATCCGAAACAGATGCCAGCCTACTCACGGCGCGTCTGCCCAATGACCTGCCCGATGGCGCGTATGTGGTGGAATTGCGTCCCGCCTTTGCCAGTGATGGGCATGTGTATGCCGAAAGTCGGGTGTTTTTTATTGGGGAAGCCATCGGCGGGATAGACATTCGCACCGATACCACTGCGATTCCGCTAGAGGTGTTCTGGCGATTTTTGGCGGTGGGTGCAAGCCTCGTGTTATTTGGCACATTGGCATTATACGGCTGGGTATTATTGCCCGCGTGGGGAAATAAAACGCATAAGGCAGGATGGTTGCCCCCGCGTCTGATGAATCGGCTACACGCGCTCATCGGCTTTAGCTTGCTAGTGGGATTCATCGGCAATGGGCTGGCACTCATCCAACAAACCATGATTTTTTTCAATATTCCCTTTGACCAAGCCCTACAACCACAATTTTGGGAATTGGTGCGGGTGGGATCACGGTTTGGGGATGTGTGGATGTGGCGTATGGGCTTAATGAGCCTACTTGGGGCGATGTTCGTTGCCACGCTTATTTATCAAAAACGTTATCCAGAGGTCGTTTATCCGTTTTGGATAGCGGGGTTATGGGTGGGCGCACTCATCATCGGCACATTTAGCATCGTCAGTCATGCGGCGGGTGCATTGACCATCGCATGGGTGGGGGTTTTTGTGGATTGGACACACGGATTGGGCGTGGCGGTATGGGTCGGCGGGTTATTCGCGCTCATGCTATGCCTGCCTGTCGCCCTTGCGCCATATCCCGATGACCAGCGACTCTCTGCGACTCGTGCGGTGGTGAATCGGTTTTCGGCGGTGGCGATTGGGGCGGTGGCGGTGGTGATTGCCAGTGGGGTGTATAGCGCCAGTAATTGGATTTATGGCACAGAGGAATTGCAAAGCAGTTTTGGCGGGGCGTTGATTGCCAAAGTGGTGATGATTTTGCCCCTCTTGGGGATTGGCGGACTCAATCACCTACTCGCCCATCCAGAGCAATATGCCCGTTTGCGGAAATGGGTTAATCCACGCCTCACACACTTCATCCGCATCACCCGCATAGAGGTGCTACTCGCATCGGCGGTACTAATTGCCGCCTGCACCCTTAGCGCCACACCGATTCCTACACCCGCTTTTATCCAAAGCGAGACACAAACACCATCCGCCATCCAACAAATTGGCGATATGACCGTGAGCATGAGTATTAGCCCAGGCGGGACGGGTGTGAATACATTCGATATTGCCCTGGCGCGTGGTGATGTCGCCATATCCGATGCCGATGTAGTGATGATAAACAGTTCCCCTTCTGCCGATACGCGCAGGGATGTGCATATCAGCGAGCCAATAGACGGCGGGGTCTATGTATCGGCAGGGGCAGAAATTGACCATGAGGGGGTGTGGTGGTCATCGGTCAATATCACTGAAAACGGGGTTACACAACGTGTGGCATTTGCATGGACGATTAATGCCGATGCGGGTGTCATCGTCAGCCTACCACCTACACCCATTCAATTATTGGCGCTTGGCGGGGTATTTGGCGCGGTGAGTTTTGCCCTATCGCCTATCGTCCGCAGGCGGATTAAAAAAATGGGGATGAACACCTTCACGGTGTCATTCGCAGTGGCGGCGACACTCCTCACGATTTTTGCGCTGGTGATTGGTTGGCAAGTGATGGAAAACGCGCAACGGCAATATTTAGCCATGCTCAATCCTCCGCCTGTAGTGATAAATCCGACCTTACCCACCCAAGAATCGCTCAATTTGGGAGAAGCACTCTTTAATGATGTGTGTGTGGCGTGGCACAATACCCGTGATTTTGATGAACTCGTGTCTCGGCTCAATCGGACACGGGATGAAACCCTCTATAGCGCCTTCATAGACGGCTGGCGCGATTTACCACCGTGTGCGCGGGATGTTGCGCTAGAGGCACGGTGGGATATGGTGAATTATATTCGTGGGTGGCAATTGCAGACCCCATAAAATGCGCTAAGACAATGTATTGGTATCAGAAAAAAGGATAACCCATGACAACTGTAACACTCGTTTATGCCGAAGCAGACCACAAACTCGCCATGCGGATTCGGGGCGATTTGGAGGCACAATCTATCCGTGTAAGTGATGATTTGGCAGATAATTCGGTGGTGGTAGCGGTGCTATCGGCACAAGCGGTTAATTCGCCAAAAGTGATGAATATGCTCAATGTCGCATCCGATAAATATCATCATATATTGCCTGTGCTGGCAGAATTGGTCAAGATTCCGCGTGTGATTGACCATCTCGCGCCGTTGGATTTTAGCCAAGCCTATCTGGAAAAAAGTCTGGTTAATCGGGTGAAAGAATTATCATCACCAGATGCCCCGCGCCCACTCACCGCGCTCACACCCGCCAAACGCAGACAAAATGTGCAATCATCCATCATCTATGCAGTGGCGACATTTGGCATTTTTCTGATGGGGATTATTGGTGTGGGTGTTTATGGATTGCAAGCCCCTGCGGAACGCTTTTATGGCATCGAAACCCAAGTGTATCTCACACAGCGCGTCTTTGTTGACCGAGCCTTACCCCGTAATTCAGAGGAAGCCGTCAATTTTGACCTCACTGTGACGCATATCCCCACCAAAGCGCGTATGGAAGCCATTGGCACAGCGACATGGATTGCCAGTGGTCAAGACGGCACATTTGTCCCGCGTAGCACCGAACAAGCCATCGTGTTTGAGTCTACATTGGTACATTTATCCACCCATGTCCATGACCGTATCGAGGCGACAGTGACACAGTGGGCGCTCACCAATATGGCAATTTCGCCCACCCCTACCCCGCCCAGTGAAGTGACACCAGAAGCGACACCATGACCCCACAAGTCCTTGTGATAGGCGCGGGTCCCGCGGGGATTTCTTGCGCCTATCATCTGCAAAAAGCCAATATCCCCTATGTGGTGGTGGATAAAGCTAACATCATCGCCTCGACATGGGCGAGTTTGTATCCATCGCTCAAACTCAATACATCGCGTTTTTTCTCGCACATGCCAGAGCGAAGATTCCCCCTGTCCTATGGCATTTTCCCTAGTGGCAAGCAATATCACGCTTATCTGGTGAAATATGTCTGCGACTTTGGGTTAAATATTCGGCTTGGTGTGACCATAAAAGATGTGTGCAAAGAGGGTGATGGTTGGCGCGTGATGAGTAGTGAGGGAAGCGCATGGTATCCGTGTGTCATTTGTGCCAGTGGGCGGTTTAACGCGCCCATCATGCCTTATATAGATGGGATGGAATCTTTCACAGGGCGCATTATCCATGCCCACAA
>DAOTUO010000284.1:0-21841 GCA_034436595.1 Anaerolineae bacterium
CTCTCCACCCTGTGGGGAGGGGGTTGGGGGTGGGGATAAATGCGAATATTCTTATCCATAAGTGACATTACAATAGGGATATTTTAGCAAAGGACACAACCATGCAAAAACAATCCATCGGCATTATCGGCGCGGGCGCGACAGGCATCGCCGCCGCATGGGATTTGAGCCGTGCAGGGCATACTGTCACCCTGTATGAAGCAGGGTCAGAAATCGGCGGATTGGCGGCGGGTTTTCGTGATGATAACTGGGAATGGTCGCTAGAAAAATTTTATCATCACTGGTTTGAGACCGACAAAGACATCCGCGCCATCCTCACCGAAATGGGCTTGTGGGATAATGTGATTTTTCCCCGTCCCAAGACTAGTTATTGGATAAATGGCAAAATTTATCGGTCAGAAATTTCGCCATCGGCGTTATTTTTGCCACAATCGCCCATCGCCACCATCCGCATGGGGTTGTTTGGGGTGTATCTTAAACTCATCAAAAACGGGGCATTTTTAGAAAAATTCACCGCCCATGACTGGATGCGCCACCGCATGGGCGAGGAAGCCTATGGCAAATTTTTTAAGCCCCTGCTGATTGGCAAGTTTGGTGAGCAATATCAACAAGTCAATATGGCGTGGATGTGGGCGCGAGTCAAAGCGCGGTCGTTGCGTCTGGGAATTTATTCGGGTGGATTTCAAATGGCGTTGGATGATATGGCAAATAAAATCCGTGCAAGCGGGGCGACTATTCACCTCAATAGCCCTGTATCTGCGCTAGATGTGGATGCAGGCAAGCCACGCCTATTGGTGGATGGCATATTGCAGGCACATGACCGCGTATTGAGTACCACATCGCCTCAATTATTGCTCAAATTGGGGGGCGATGCGCTCAAAAATACACCTTATGGGGCGCAAGTCGCCTCACTCAAAAGCATTGGCGCGGTGTGTGTGGTATTCGCGCTCAAAAAATCACTCCTCACCGATGGTACGTATTGGCTTAATTTGCCCGCCACCAGCCCAGATAAAGCCAAAAGCCAATTTCCGTTTTTGGCGCTGGTCGAACACACCAATTGGATGGATAAAAGCCATTATAACGATGATGTGTTGGTCTATTGTGGCGATTATGTCCCCGCCGACCACGACTATTTCACCATGAGCGAGTCTGATCTCATTGAGCGATTCGCCAAAGTGTTACCCACCTTCAACACCGAATTTCGCCCAGAATGGATTCGCAAGGCGTGGGCGTTCCGTGCGCCGTATGCCCAACCTGTGCCGAGTATCAACCATAGCCAAAATATTCCCCCCCTCAAAACACCGCTAGGCGGGGTGTATTGGGCGAGCATGAGCCAAGTCTATCCATGGGACAGAGGCACAAATTTCGCCGTAGAAATGGGTCGGCGCGTGGCACAATTGATGATGCAGGACTAAACCACCATGCCATATCGGGTTATCCTGATTTGCCTGTTGATGGGCGCGTATCTGCTCACCGCCAATGACCGTGTGCAGAGTGCCGATGGCTACGCGATTCTTGCCACCGCCCAAAGTGGCAATATCAATATTATGGGCGCGGTAGATTATCTGATTATCCCCAAAGGGCGTATGGGGACATTTGGGTTGGATGGCGATTTATACAGCAAAAAAGGAATCACGCCGTCCATCGCCCTTTTGCCGTTAATATGGATAAATAACCTGTTGCCCAATGCCCCACTACAAGCCACCGCCCATTTGTTTAATGGTGTGGTGAGTGTGGCAACGGCGTTGGTGCTATTTGGCTTCATCATCCGCTTGGGGTATGAAAAGCGGGTAGCGTTCATCGTAGCGTTGCTATTGGGCGTTGGGACGCTGTATTTGGTCTATGCCCGCACTCTATTCGGTGAACCGTTGGCGGGGTTGTTGGTGTTGGTATGTATCACATGCCTTCCCATATCCGTAGGGACGGCATATATGCCGTCCGATTATGTGTCACAGGACGCGATTAATCACGTCCCTACAAGCCCTCTGTCCACCCCTGTGGGGGGTGGGTTGGGGGTGGGGATATTTCTAGGCTTATTGGCAGGTATCAACCTCACCTATATCGCCTTTGTACCGATTTTCGCGCTATACCAATTTTTTGTCACACGGCGTTGGCGCGATATGCTCATCATGGGAATTGGCTTCATCATCACGGCGGGAATCGTGGTGGGGTTGGTCAATTTGTCCCGTTATGGCGCACTCACCGAGACGGGTTATAAATTTGGCGCGGGGGAAGGCTTTAGCACACCGCTATACACAGGGCTATACGGCTTATTTTTCAGCCCATGGCGCGGGATTATGTGGTATATGCCATTATGCTGGCTCATGCCTGTGGGATGGTGGTTATTCCAGAAAAAATATCGCCCATTGGCATGGCTCATCATCACCTGCATCGGTGTGCAAGCTGTGATTTATGCCCTGTGGTGGAGTTGGCATGGTGGCGTGGTATGGGGGGCGAGATTCCTCGTACCAATCATTCCCATCGCCATGATATTCCTCGCGCCCGTTATACAATGGGTATTCGTAGGGACGGCAACCATGCCGTCCAAATCGGATGCGATATATTGCGTCCCTACACACCCTACCAGATGGATAATTGGCATCCTCATCACCGCCTTATTCATCGTATCTATCGGGTTACAACTACTCGGCACACTATACGACTTCAACACCCACGAAGGGGTACTATACGCCTCGCATGAAGAAAAACTCGCCAATGCGTTGATGTTTTATCCAGAATTAAGCGCCATCAACGCCAATTTGACCGCACTCACACAAAATAACCCGATTGATTGGTCATGGGCAAAAAATGGTGATGCACTCGGCTTTGTGGTGGCATTAGGGGTTATCGGCTTGGGATTTTTGGCAATCATGCTACGCCATCGGCTGATACCACGCCTCGCGTTGATTGGTGTGTGCGTGGGTATGGGGATTTTTGCCATACGGGGCGAATCTGGGTCTGCGCGGGAAAATCGTCAGGGGATCCAAACGGGGCTATCTCCCACCGCGCCGATAATTGCCACCACCGATGACACCACATTTATCAATCTGCGTGGATTTAGTGACATTAGCACCATCTACGCGCCAACATCCCCCGATGAACCGTTCACACGGGAATTATGGGACAATGCAACCGATGAGGCAGGGCTACACTGGTTTGTGACATGGTTTAATCCCGCGAATCCAGAAAATTGGGCAGAAAAAGACCTTTTTACCCATCATGCGTTTGTCAAAGAAGTGTGGGCGGGAGGCTATCGGGCGGTGCTATTTTATTTGCACCCCCCCGCCCCACAGATGATAGAAACAGCGTGGCAATTTGGCGATAATATCCGTTTAGAGGGCTATGGCATATCATCCGATGATAGCGGGTTATTTATCACGCTAGAATGGAGATTTATCGCCCCGCTACCCGCCGATTGGGGATGGTTTGTGCATATACTCGATGCGAATGGGGACATTATCGCCCAACAGGATAGAATCCCATTGGGCGGATTTGCTGATAGCATCCCAAATAGCACCACAGAACGGTTATTTTTTATCTCACCAGAAAATGCCGCGTCAGTGCGGATTGGGTGGGTGGCAAGTGGCGGAGCATTAATCCCTGTGAGCGGGGTATCTGATGGCTTTATCGTGTTGCCCATTGGCGATTAAAGCGCACTAATCCGCCGTAACAGATAGGGCATAAAATGACCCGCATACTGCGCCTGTAAGTCGGGATTTTTCCAGTCATTGCCCGTAATCGTCCCGCGACAATTGGCAGACCCGCACAGACAGGTAAATTCATCGTATGGGCTACCATCACAGGTGGCATAATCGAAACAAATATGCTCACCCACCCCAATATCGCGCCGTGCAACCACGGCGATTTGCCCGTCTAGCCATGCGTTGGGGTCGCAACTATGGTTAAATTTATCACCAGGGCTAGGGTATGTGCAGACCAAATATAACCCCTCCTCTACCTGTATACTCTGGCGGATAATTTCTGGCGGTTGGGCTTGCATGTGGTCGTAGGTCATCACTTCCCCACCAAACAATGCAATTAATTCGCCTTGTGCCAATGGTTGCAATGCAAACACACCCTCATGGTCGCCACCAAAAATGGGACGTGCTTCACATTTGGGGGATAAATACGATGAATAGCGCGTCATAAAAGGGTATCCTTAAAATTGAATACGGTGTGATAAAATCACCTCATTATATCACTACAGAGAGGGATATTTATCATGACCGATTTTATCGCCCCCGCGCAAGCGTTTTCTGCCATTTCGGGTGTGTATACTGTGCCGATACGTGCCTTTGGCGATGAGCGCGGACGCTTTATGGAGACCTTTAGGCGTGAGTGGTTTCCGCGTGTTTCGTGGGATAAAATCCAAGCCAATCGGTCAGAGAGCAATACGGGGGTGTTGCGCGGGTTGCATTATCATTTTCATCAAATAGACTATTGGTATGTGTTGGCGGGGAAAATCCGTGTGGGCGTGGTAGATTTGCGTCCATCATCCCCCACCTATCTAAAAACAGCGACACTGCACATGGGTGGTGATGATAATCTGGGCTTGTTTATCCCCATCGGTGTCGCACACGGGTTTGTGGCGCTCACCGATTGCATCCTCACCTATACGGTCAATAATTATTATGATGGCGGGGCGGATGAGCGCGGTGTGGCATGGGATGACCCCGACCTCAAAGTGGATTGGGGCATTGATTTTGTGCCATTGCTCTCCCCGCGTGATGCCCAAAATCGGCGTTGGCGCGATATTCCCGCCGTAGAACGTCCAAAATAATCTATCCGCCCGATTGCATCCGTCCCAATAAACCAGATAACCAGCGCATGGTATCTATGGCGCTTTGCGGGTCTTGTTCACCTGTCATCAATTGACGCTCTATATCGTCTTCACGGCGGATGAGGGTGGACTTGCTCCGATAATCTGCCATTTCGGTGATGAGGTCGGCAAGTTCTCGCAAATCTTTGGCGAGGACACTGCGCTCACGCGGGGTTAGTTCTTCTGCACGGTGGGTCATCTCCATCTGAAATGTGGCAGAATCGAAGTGCAATGGGCGGTTGTTGAGGGGGTCAAAAGCATCTGATAACAATTGCATGAGGCTAAAAGCGGTATTGAGAGCAGAAGCCACTTCATCTAACGAGCGTTTGCCCAAAAATTTGCGGAGCGCGATGGTCGTCTGTAAAACGGCGCGTAATCCTTCTAAGGCACGTTTGGTCTCGAAAGATTTTTCAATAAATTGCAGGCGTGTCAGGGGTTGATTGAGCGCATACGCCCGCCACCACGATAAAAATTGATTTTGCAGGTTATTGCTCCATTGGAGTGCTTCTTGCAATTCCAAAATTAAATCCAATGGGGGTGCATCGTCTGTCTGGGCATCTAAGTGCGCCTGAATCCGCTTGAGAAAGGTTTTTTGAATCAATTCTAGGCGCAATTCCCCCGCCAATTTATGCACCTTGCGGAGGGCATCCAACGGCAATTGCACCGCCGAATTTTGCTGAAATAACCGCCCCAATTGCTCCAGATACACCTTGCCTTTGGCATTTTTCCAGTCGTATGCGCCACCCAATTGATAATATATCTGGGTGGCTTCTTGTGGAGAGAGGATGGTCATCTCTTGTAACTGGTTGATAGACGGGATGATAATCTCTGGGGGGTGTTGCAGTTTGATATAAAAGTGATTGAGACGCGATAAAAAAGCCTCACGGTCATCTTGGGCAAGTGCTTGGCATAAATCTGCAAAAAAAGATGAGTCTGGGTCGCTGATGGTATAGGTCAGTAGCGACTGAATACCCTCATCCGACAGCCAAGTGGTGCTGGCATCCACCAATTGCGCGATGAGGGTAACTGGCTTGAGGGTATCTGTCAAATAAGCAAATGTGTCATTTTCGGCGTGGAGTATCCACAGGTAATGAATGATATCGGGTGTAAATACATTGGCGGCATCTGGATTGGTTGGGGCAGATTTAAGGGCTTGTGCCAATGCCAACAGACCAAAATCGCGCCCTGCCTCAATACTTTCTTTGATAGCGTATGCCTGAAAGGTCTGTAGGGCGATGCCGATGGGTGGTGTGAGTGCAGAGACAAATGCCTTATCGGTCATCATCGTTGTCACAAGGTCAGATGCCCGTTTGAGCGCAAAGAGGAGCAAGCGCCCCCCCAATACACCATCATCATGAGCGCGAATTTGTGCCAAGCCAATGCCTTCGCGCAAAATATCATTGAGTTGATAGGTGGCGGGTTCTCTGACAATGAGGCGCAACCACTCCATGATACTCTCACTATCGCCCTGTTCGATGACAATCTGCAACGATGCCCGCGTTGCTTCGCCCAAAAGGGGCAACCACTTCTCATCGAATCCCTGTGCCAATGCCGTGCGACCAAAAAAATACACTGCATCGGGTTCTGTGGTCAACCAGTCATGCAAGTGGTCGGTGACAATGGGGTATATGGCTGGCTCATGTTGCATGAATAGAAGCAATTGCACCACAGCTTCGCTATTGCGTTCTTGTAGGGCATATCGTAACAATTGTTGGATATTATTGGCATCAAACGTCATAAATTGTGCATTCCCACCACAATAGACAGATTAAATGTCGCACACACGCCGAATAAATTCGACACTTTCAAGGCGACGCTCTAGCAAAAAACCGATGTATCCCAAAAGGAGTCTTTCGGTTTCCTGATGCACCTTTAACGGCACACCGCGCAAATCGCGCACGGCACGATAGTCACTACGTTGCATGTGGCGCATAAGATGTAAGGTATCCATACTGACAGGAATTACGCCACTCGTCAAGTGGTGAGCAGTAGGATTAACCACACCGCCATCGGCATAACTAAAATATTGGTCTTCTGGCTTAATTTTTTCATGAGTAATCACACATTCATTGAGTTCTGGGCGAAACCCAACGGTATCGAGTAGGTGAATCTCAAAATAGCGCACCGCGAGGCGTGGGTCTGGGTCATTACACAGGTGTTGAAAAGTAGCATAGGTGAGGTCATATAACGATTTTGGGTCTGGGTCGCCATCGAAGGTAAATTTATCCACCAATTCTGCGATATAACTGGCATACGCCCCCGCCCGCAAATTTTCACGGATGTGCAAAAACGGCTCTGTCATCTCGGCTTGGGTGGCAATATCCATCTCGCGCCCTCTGGTGATGAGCATATCCGCACACGTAAACAATTCCACATGCCCTGTTTTGGTGCTAGCGGGTTTGCGTGCGCCTTTGGCGATTGCCTCGCGTTTGCCATACACTGGCGAAAAAATCGTCAAGAGGCGGTCTGCCTCGCCAAAATCACGACGTTTGAGGATGAGGGCGGGTGTGCGAAACGTGCGGTCTGTGAGTGCCATCAGATTTATTTACGCAAATCGCCCCCATCAAATCCCAACGGGAGGAGGTCAATGAGGGACATATCATGATGAATTGTGCCAGTCATATCGGCGATAATCACGCGCAAATTAGGAGAAAATTCATATAGCATTTGCCGACAAATACCACACGGAGACCCACCCGCACGGGTCACAACGGCAATGGTAGAAAATTCGCGCACGCCTTCGCTAACCGCTTTGACCAATGCCGTGCGTTCTGCACAAATGCTTGCGGGATAAGTGGCATTTTCGACATTACAGCCCGTAAAGACCACCCCATTGGTCGCCAAAAGTGCCGCCCCCACATAATACCCAGAATAAGGTGCATAGGCATGTTGACTGCTGGCAATGGCTTGCTCAATGAGGCTTTGAATCGTCACAATATCACTCATAAACGGCATCCTTATTTTAGGTCGTGGCGACATCCGATGAATTATGGGGAGTTGCGTCGGGTTCATCGGCGATGACATCTTCTTCACCAGCCAATTGCAGACGCTTGCGAATTACTTCTACCTTACGGATTCTGCGTCCATCTACCGATAACACCCTCAAAGTGAGGTCGTCTTGTTCGATGGTTTCATTCATGACAGGAATTCGCCCCAAATAGGAATAGATAAACCCGCCGAGTGTGTCATTTTCATCGGTTGGCAATTCAACACCCAGCAAATCATTAAAATCATCAATATCCATACTGGCATCTACAATATAATGGTCAATAGAAACCTGCTCATAATCGGCTTCTTCGTCTATGTCATATTCGTCTTGAATATCCCCGATAATTTCTTCTATCAGATTTTCGATTGTGACCATACCCGCCGTGCCACCATATTCATCTACCACAATCGCCAGATGAATCTTTTTGGTTTGCAATTCTTTGAGCAATTCATCGGCACGTTTGGTCTCTGGGACAAAATAGGCGGTACGCATCATCTGGCGAATGATCATCGGCTGGTCTTCTTCGCGTGACCAGTGGGCAAGCAAATCTTTGGCATAGAGCAACCCGCGAATGGTATCTAGGTTATCTTCATAAACCGGTATGCGCGAGAAGCCTGTGCTAATAAACAATTTTCCGGCTTCGTCCAATGTGCGGTCGATCTCGATGGCGACCACATCGATACGTGGCACCATCACCTCGCTAACGTAGGTCTCGCCCAATTGAAGCACAGAATAAATCATGTCTTTCTCTTCGTCCTCAATTGTCCCACCTGTATGACCAGCCTCGACCACTGTCATAATTTCTTCTTCGGTGATGGTATTGACTTTACTCTCACTTTTAAACACTGCCGAAAGCGCGGTGCTAATTTGAATGAGTGCAAAAACGATAGGGCTAAAAATGATGAGGAGAAACCGCATAAAATTAAGCGAAAAATTGGCGAGTGGCAAGGCATACCGACTCCCAATCGCTTCTGGCACAATATTTCCGAGCGCAATAGTCAGAAATAGGCTAATAGAGAGGGTGGCAAGATAAAGGATATTGGGGCTAATGGCAGGAATCTCTTGCAATAGGGGATTTGCCACATTTTGGATAGTGATAGTCGCAATAATAAAGTGTGCCAACGCAGTGATGGTCTGATAGGTAATCACCAAATTTTTTGACCCTGCGAGGTCATGGGCTTGTTTGAGCGGGGAGTTTGTTGTTTCTGCCCAATCGCGCACTTTGGCGATTTTGATATTGGTGACGGCGGCATAAGCGATGGTGACACTTGCCTGAAGCAAAATTAAAGCGAATATGCTGGCTAAGCCAGCGATACTATCGTCCAATTGATTTCTATCCTTCTACTTAGGAAAATAAAATAGGTGCAAATAGCCTGTATCCAACCCCAATAATCGGGGTGGGGAGGTTTTGCACGGCGTTTTCGTCGGTGGGGAACGTCTTTTAACACGATTTTGGGTAAGTCCAATACTGATATACAGATTGTGAATAGTCTACCATAGCCTATAATAGTCTTGCAAGTGACCTATGTATGTAAAAAAGATTAAATTTGCGCTTTTGCGAATTGCAAAAACCGCTAAAATAGAGAGTATAGTATATATTGGTGAATATGTCAGATAAGGTGCTTTATGGCATACGGTAGACTAGATGTGTTTTATCCCACTGGGGATTTTGCGACCTATTTGTTAGATAGCCCTAGCGTTTCGGTAGGGAGGTCTGCGGGATGTACCATCGTTTTAGATACCGATACCATCTCCCGCTATCATTTCAGTATCACCTACGATGGCAAAGAGGTGAAAATTTCGGATATGGATTCTGCCAATGGCACATTTGTAGATGGTATACAATTGGGTGCAGATGAATCGAAATTATTGCAGGGTGGCGAGGAATTGCAAATAGGTCATCTGCGGATGATTTATCACACCCTCAACGAAGACCCAACGACCTTTATGGACCCTGTGCCAGAAGAAACCCAACGCTACGACAGACCCGATGTGGGTTTTTCGATGGATGTCTATGGCTCGGAAATTGCCATTCCGCCAGGGTCACATACCACCGTAGAGATTAGCATCACCAACATGACCAAAGAGGAACATATCTACACCGTAGAGGCAACGGGTTTGCCCGATGGTTGGGGTAGGCTCAACCGCCCTACCCTCACAATTGACCCCGATGAAACGGCGCAAATTATTTATAATATCAAGCCTCACCGCCAAAGCACCAGCGCCCCTGGCGATTATCCCATCACCTTCACAGTCATCCAACAAGATACACCAGATAAATCGTTGGAAGGCGGGGTAAGTGTCAAAATTTTGCCCTATGCGGGTTTTGGTGTGGCGCTTGCCAATCCTAATTTGCAGGACGATGAATCGTTCCGCTTATTTTTGCTCAATCAGGGAAGCGCCCCCCTGCCACTGAAAATCAGCGGCTATTCGGCAGAGGGACAATTAAATTTTGAGATGCAACAATCGCAAGTGACATTGGCACCCGGCCAACGAATGGAAGTGCGTGGGCAAATCAGACCCAAGCAACGCCGTTTGTTTGGCAATCTGCGCCAATACGCTTTTGACTTGCGCGTCAAATCCAGAGATACGGCGGCATTTTTGACGGCTGTCCCCGCCCACTATACCGAAAAACCCCTCTTTGCCAGTTGGGTCGCCTATGCGGTGGCGGGTGTGGGTGTATTATTTGCCACATTGCTCATTGGGTTATTGGTGATATTGGGTCAGCCACCCGCCCCAGAACCCCAAATTGTGAGTTTGTCCATAGAAAAAGAGCAAACCCTCACAGGGGATATGGTGGCAATCAATTGGCAGGCACAAGACGCATTAACGTATGATGTGCTGGTGAATAATGTGCCGATTGAGTCGAATATCCCCGCCAATACCACCCAATGGTTATTTGACACGGTTGGTTATGAAGGCATTGTGCAAATTGAATTGGTCGCCAATAACAACAATCAATCCGATTCACAAACCATCGAATTGGTGGTGCATCCGCCCGTGACTATCGTCCATTATACTATCGAGCCAAACGAATTACGGCGCAATGTTGTGCAAACAGTCACCCTGCGTTGGGAAATTCTTGGCACAGATAGCGTGACCATCAGCAATATTCCCACCATCCCACAACAAGCCCCTGTGCCATCATCTGGATTGGCACCTGCCAATGAATTGGTCATCTCTATTTTTCCTATCAGCGATGCCGATACCCTATTTTTGTTGTCTGTGAGCGATGCGATGGGCAATATACGTTCAGATAACCCCGATTATACCCTCATAGATGCCGATTGCTTTACCGTAGGTGATGGCGTGCAATCGCGCAATTTTCCCAACGCAGGCGGTCAGGTCATTCAGACATTTGATACGATGGGGGCGCGGATTGTGGTGGATGGGCGCGATGCCAATACAACATGGTTACGCTCACCCCTACAAGGGGGCGGTGCGGCATGGGTACAACGCGACCAAGTAACATGCGGTTTTGCGGTAGAGGGTTTGCTCCTTGTGAGTTTGCCAACTGTCACCCCTGTGCCACCCACACCCACAGGTGTCCCTGCAACCAATACGGCTGTGCCAGTGACCAATACACCCGCCCCACCGCCGACACTCACACCCCTCACGCCCACACTCGCCCCCACCAAAACACCACCAGGTGCGACTGGTTTTCCGATTCCACCAACACCAACGGATACACCGTAGCCTATGATGCGTCTAATTGGGTCATTTATCATTGGGGGCATCATTGGGGGCATTATTGGGGCATTGTTGGGATGGGGTATATTTGCCATTATCCCCACAGATGTCCCCACAGAAACCCTCGCCCCTGTTTATAAAGAGGAGTATTTGCTCATGGTTGCCAGTGGCTATTGGGAAGATGCCGATATTCTGGGCGCATTTGAACGCCTACAAGTGTTGAATGTCGAAAGTGTGCCTCAATTTGTGCAAGATGTAACCGAGCGATATATCACCTCATCGCGGACGGTTGCGGATATTTATTTATTGGTGGCATTATCAGAAGGATTAGGACGACTCACCCCCATTATGCAACCCTATCGTCAAGTCAATGTCCCCCAAACTCCATGACCGATTACGATACCTATGAAACCGATGCACGGCGACGTTTTCGCAGTCGCTATGACCGTCCACGCCGTTTTGTGTCGTGGACAGGGTTATTGTTGGGGATGTTATTGGCACTCGGCGGGGCATTTTATGTCACCCGCGAAATTATCCCATTGCCACAAGCCGATACCGCCCCATGGCAGTTGACAACCAATGCCAAAAATGCCTATGTGGTGGCAATTATCCTCGATTATACCCATCAGGGCGATTTGGGAACGGCGATTCAACGGCTAGTAGATTTGCGCCTGCCCACCACCGACCCCATTCAAGCGGTGGCAGATATTGCTTGTCAACTCGCCACATCACCCTATATCAGCACCAATAGCGGTGCAGATGCGGTGCGTGCCATGATTCAGTTTTATAAATTACAAAATAAATCGGGATGTGCCGATGAGTTGCCGTTGGTGGCACAAAATAACCCCGTAGTGGTCACTATGGTCTTACCAACGCCCACGCTACTCCCGCCACCCACCAAAACGCCAGAAGCCGTGATTAGTGGGCAGGATAATCTGACCCCAACACCCACGCGCACGCCATTTGTGCCACCAACAGCCCCGCCTGCCTCGTTTGAATTGGTAATTGCCAATACATTTTGCGATGTACAATTATCGGGCATTATCGAAGTGCGGGTGATAAATCGCAATGGGGTAGAATTGCCCGCCATGCCCATTCGTGTGCGTTGGGATGACGGGTCTAGTTTGTTCTATTCGGGCTTAAAACCAGAGCGTGGGCTTGGCTATGCCGATTTCCAAATGGAACAGGGACGCGCCTATACCATCGAAATGCCCGCCCTATCCAATCCATCCACCACACCCCTCACGGCGACCCCGTGTTTTACCGATAGTAATCAGCCTGCTGTGTTGTCGTATCGGGTGGTCTTTCGGGAGGGGTTCTAACCCTTATGGGGGCTTGCCATGGCAAGCCCCCACATCCCTCATACCCATTTTTATTCTTCCACCGATTCCAGTTCACGCGCCTGACGCACCGCACTAAAATTTAAGCCTTGCCGTATCAACAAGAAAAATCCGACCAGTGTCACGGGCAACCATATCACCAAATGCACCGTGAGCGCATAGGTCACTGCCAAGCCTTCGGCAATACCCGCCCCAATCAATACTTGTGAGACAAAAAACTCAAATACGCCCAATTGCCCTGGCGATGCCGGAATAAGTCCCGCCAAATTTACCGTCCCCACCACCACCAACATCAGCGCATAATCCGCATTCATGCCAAAAGCCAGCGCCACCAGCAAATACACACTGGCTTCTAGCATCCAGCACACATACGAAGTGATGATTGTCCCCAATAAATCAGTGGGGGTGCGTAACCCTTCTAATCCGCCGATAATATCCTCACTAATTTTATCCAACACCCCTGCAAGGCGTTGTGGGAGCAATTTTTCGATGGTATTAGACAGTTTGCGGAGCAGATTTGGCTTCATGGCGAGTGTAAAAAATACGCCGAGTGCTATTAGAAAAATCGGCGTGGCAAAAGTTGCCACCGCTTGAATGGTGTCGTTGCCCACAGTCGTCAATGTCACACCGATGAGGATGAAGGTGAGCATCACCAATCCATCAAATACGCGCTCAATCAGCACGGTGGTCGTGCCTTGAATATAGGGGATGTGATGATTGCGCCGTAGCAGATAAATCCGCAGCGCCTCCCCACTCCGAAACGGATACACATTGTTGCCCATATAGCCAATGCACACCAACGGCATCAACCGATTAAGCGGAATCGGCTGAATGGATTTGAGCAAAAATCCCCAGCGCAAAGAGATAACCGTCACCGCCGAAAAATACCACACGGCGGCAATGCCAAGCAAAAGCGGGTTGGCGATGCTGATATTTTGCAACACGGTTTCGGGGTGCAAATTGCGTAATGCCAACCATAAAAACAGGATGCTTATTAACACACCCAATACGACTAATAGCTGTTGCCGTCTGGTCATCGAAATTACCTTATCTGATTATTTGCTAAATTCACCCAATACACGCCGCGCAATCACCAACCGTTGAATTTGGCTTGTGCCTTCGCCAATGCTCATCAGACGTTGGTCACGATACATGCGCTCCACAGGGTATTCACGGCTATAGCCATAACTACCGTGAATTTGGATGGCATCATGGCAGACTTTTTCGGCAATTTCGCTGGCTTTTAGCTTTGCCATCGCGGCAATTTTGCTATAGTCTTTGCCCATATCACGCATCCATGCGGCTTTATAGACCAGTGTGCGGGCGGCTTCGATTTCGAGCGCGGCATCGGCAATCATCCACTGAATGGCTTGCTTATTGGCAATCGGTTCACCAAACGCATGACGTTCTTGGGCATATTTCACCATTTCCTCAAATGCCCCTTGTGCCAACCCAACACTCAATGCACCAATGCTAACGCGCCCAGAATCGAGTGTCTGCATGGTCATAGCAAAGCCATTGCCCTCTTCACCGAGTAAATTGGTGGCGGGGACACGCACCCCCTCAAAGGTGAGCATGTGCGTTGGTGACCCCTTTAATCCCATTTTTTTCTCTGGCGGATGAATCACCAAATTTTGGCGGTCTGTCTCGACTAAAATCATGCTAAATCCGCGTGAGCCACCCGCTTTATCGGTACGTACTAACACACTCATCACAGGGGCATAACTGACATTGGTAATCCATGCTTTGTTGCCGTTGATAACATAGTCATCGCCATCTAGGGTGGCGGTGGTTTGTGCGCCATTGAGCAAATCGCTACCCGCTTGTGGTTCTGTGAGCGCCAATGCCCCAAGATGCACACCATCCATTAAAATGGGGAGCCATTTCTCTTTTTGGGCTGGTGTCCCCCATTTGACAATTGGACCGCATCCTAAGCCGTTGTGGGCAGAGATGGATAACCCTGTAGACCCACATACACGCCCAATTTCTTCTACGGCGATGCTGGCGCTGATGGTATCGAGTCCTGCCCCGCCATAATCCTCTGGCACTTGCAGGCTCAACAAGCCCAAATCGCGCATTTTGCGGATGGCTTCACGGCGCATTTGCCCTGTCTCATCCACTTCTGTCGCATACGGTTTGAGTTCTGTCTCGCAAAAATCACGCACGACACGCAAAAACATCTTCTGTTCAGAATTGAGTTCAAAATCCATTTTTATCTATCCTCAAATAAGCAACTATTAGGCTTTTTTCTGGGTTATTTTAATGGATTGTGGGAAGTAGAGATAGGGATAAACAGTTATGGGCAAAGATGTCTTATTGGGGCGCACTTTAGTCATCGTGCGCCCCAATTTTATACAGGAGATTCTAACGGCAAGGTAAAATAAAAAAGTGCGCCCCGTTTTTTGGCGGTGCTGGGTGTCGCCCAAATTTTGCCGTGATGCAATTCGACAAATGTCTTGCAGATAGCCAGTCCCAAGCCAACCCCCTCCACGCTCATCGTTTGGGCGTGGCTGGTACGATAAAACGGCACAAATACCTTTTTGATGTCATCGGCGCTAATCCCCACACCTTCATCGGATATCGATACCAACAAACACGGGGTAATAACCCCCTGTGGGGCGTGTCTGGGCAACGCGCCGTGTGTGGCAATGAGGCGAATATCTGCCGTAATCACCGAATTTTGCGGGGCATATTTGATGGCATTGGCAAATAAATTGCTGATTACTTGGTCAATACGCCGTTGGTCACATAACAGGCTGGGCAAGCCATTGGGGGCATTGAGTATGACCTGTTGGTGCTTCTCTTTGAATTGCAGGGCAAAACGCGCATAGACATCGCCCGTGAGTTCCGCCAAATTCACATGCGTGCGGAGCAAAATTGTCTCGCCCATAGTCGCTTGTGAGATGGTGAGCAATTCTTTGAGCATATCATTTAAGCGTCTGGTGCTGGAATAAATAATTTTGAGATGTTCGCGTCCATCACTGAGCAATTCGTTGTCGTCTGCGCCCAATAGCAACTGGCTATAGCCCATGAGTGCCGTAAGTGGGGTGCGAAATTCATGCGAGACACGCATCCATAATTCATGCTGAAAGCGCAACGCATCACGTTCTTGGGTGACATCATAAAAGGTATAAATGCGTCCTACCACCTGCCCTGCCCGATACACAGGCGCGGTATACCATTTGATAGCCCGTACTGTATTTTCTAGCGAATAGAGGTCTATTTCGCCTTCTTCGATTTGGGTAGAACGCGGTGGAATCGCTTGCCATGCCATTTGCAACTCATGGCGTGCGGGTGGCTTTGCGCGGAGCAATGGCAAAATATCCCACAAGCACGATTCACGTAAATCTGCCAATGGAGTCTCTAAAAAATTGACAAATTGCTGGTTATAGGCAAAAATCCGCGCATCATCTGGAGAGACCAATACCACCGCCTCCAAGACCGATTCCAGCACCACCGAGCGCCCTTGTGTCACGTTATCCAAATAGCGTTTGAGTTCATTGACAACCACACTTAGCGTCAACAAATCGCTGATGCTCTTATACACCTGCATCTCATATAACGGCTGGGTATCGTTATCGTCACTGGTCAAAAATAGCACCCCCAATGGGAGTGATTCTGAGGTAAGAAACAGCAAACTGAGTGTTTTGACATCCGATTGTGTCAATGTATGGCGGATGATAGCGGGCAGGTCTTGGTCGGTTTTGAGCGACTCAATATCGCGCACTGTCACCACCCGTCCTTCTTGGATGTCGTTTTCATAACGCTGAAAATATTCGATGGGGATTTGCTCGCCCAGCGCGACATTATCGCCCATCTCGCGTGACCAACTAGCAATAATCTGCACACTCTGAAAACGCCGTTGCTTTATCTCTGAGATGCCGGGCAAAAATAGCCCTAGCGCACAATTGGAGATATGCCCATCAAACACATCATCACGCAAAACGGCAATCAGGTTATCTGGGGCGGGATTTTTGGTGATGGCTTGTGAGGCATTAAATACCGCTTGGGCAAACACCAATTGCGAGACAAACTGGTCGTTTTGCAAAATGGTTTGGGCATAGAGGGCAATATCTTTGAGTTCTTGCACATGCGCTTGTGGGTTATTGAGTGCTTGTAAATAAAAAAAGAAAAATATCCCCAACACCTCACCACTGCCAGACACCAATGGATAAATAATGCACCCCTGCAATTCGCAATCGGGGACATCTACAATGGGGGCATATCCCGCTTTGGTGATATTACGAGACAACCGCGCTTCTATCCATGGGAGCAATGCAGAATAACTACTCTCGCCAATTTGCGTGTTATTTTGCACCGCCGATAACCTCATCTTATGACCATCACGGCTATAGATATATAGGCATGTAAAATCAACATAGGTTGTTTTTAATTGGGGGATGCACGCAAATACGTGCCGCAGACGTGTATCTGCGGCATCTAAATTTGCCAAAACATCCCCAATGGGGGGTTGAATATGTGTCATCTGGGTTATTCTTTTGCGCCTTCGACTTCTGGCGGACGCACAGTAAACATATAACCAATACCCCGTTCTGTGCGAATATAGTGAGGGTGATGCGAATCGGCTTCTAATTTGCGCCGCAAACGGTGCATGTGAACGCGCAAGGTGTCTTCATAGACATCCTCAGAGGGCCACACGCGGGCAATTAGCATCCGATTTTCCACCACACGCCCTGCATTACGAAGCAATACATGTAGTAAAATAGATTCTGTTGGTGTGAGGCTAATTTGTTTGTTATCTAAATTAACCCGATTGTGTGCAAAATCTATTTGGAGATGTTCATCTATACGAATAATCGGCTCACTGGCATAATCAAGGCTTGGCATACGTGCCAAAACGACTTGTACCCGTGCTTCTAATTCGCGGACATCAAAGGGCTTCACAATGAAATCTTCGGCGTATTTTTTAAGACCTTGCACCACCGTATCAGTATCATTGGTGGAAGTCACAAAGATAATCGGCACATCTGCCATAGATTTAATCTTGTTGGCAAGCTCAAACCCGTGCATACTGGGTAGGCTTAAATCTATCAGCGCGATGTGAGGCAACCCAAAATTGCGAATATGCTCTATCGCTTCTGGTCCGTCGGTTACGGTAACGACTTCGTAGGAATATTTTGTGAGGAAGTCTACCACAAGTTTGTTGATGCTACTATCATCTTCAATAAGGAGAATGCGCGATTTTTTCACAGAACGCTCGCCTTTCAGAATATAACGAAATAGACATTGTTGCATAGACTATACTCTATCCGTAAGGATGTGTCAAATAATTCTCTAAAAACTTATGACAAACATTGTACAAATAATCAAAAAACGTAAAGAACGCCAGCGTAGCCGTTATCAACGCCAATTTAGAGACCAAATGGGCTTACTATTGATGTTGATTATTGCCTTTGTCGGTGTGATATTACCCCTATCGGTGGGCATTGGCGCGGTGGGTGTGACTTATAGCCAAGCAGTGCAACTGATACCCAATTCGCCCATTGCTGTCCCCAAAGACCCCATTTTAGGCGAAACACGCCTCTATGATGCCACTAGGCAAACACTCTTAATCACGCTAACCGATGCGGTTGGCGAAGAGACCAACTGGGTGGCATTAGACAGCTTATCAGAGACCATCTGGCGGGCTACCCTCTTATGGGAAGACCCCAACTTTTTATCTGATACGGGTTTCAATCCGTTTGAATTGGTCGAAAATTGGTGGCGTAATCAATTAAACGGTCCACTAGAGGTAGACAGCACCATTGCAGGCAGATTGGTGCAAAATATTTTGTTGCCCCCACACGACAACCCCATTGACGGACGTGCATTAGAAATCGCCATGATTGCCGAGTTACATCGGCGCTATACGCCACAAGAGTTATTAGAGTGGCACATCAACACCAATTATTATGGCAATGAGGCATACGGCATAGAGGCGGCTTCGCAATTATATTTGGGGAAATCGGCAACTGTGTTGACATTAGACGAAGTGGCGTTGTTGGTGGCTATCCCCACCGCGCCACAATTTAACCCCATAGACGATGAAACGGCATCCAGAGGCAGACAAAGCGACTTGCTACGGCGGATGTTGGTCAATGGCATCATCACCGCATCCGAATTTGAAACAGTGGCAGGTGTACAGACGGCTATCCGCACATCAGTTGGACAAACACCACTTATCGCACCCGAATTTGTCGTTTTTGCCCGCAAACAAGCCGAGCGCATCTTGACCAGTTTGGGACTCGATGGTGTGCGTTTGGTTTCACGCGGGGGGCTAAAAATTACCACCACCCTCGACCTCGATTTATACTATCAGGCAGAGTGTACCCTCCGCACCCATTTGGGACGCTTGGCAAATCCGTCTATGGGCGCAGTGAATACGCTTATCAACACCCCGTGTATTGCCACCAGTTATCTGCCACAAGAAATGCCCGCCACCAATGGCACAAATCCCCCAGATGCGGGTGTTATCTTCATTTTAGACCCCACTACCGGCGAAATTAAGGCAATGGTCGGTGATGCCACCAAAGCACAATATCAACCGAGTGTGACCTTGCACCCGCTTATCTATCTGGACGGATTTTTTAACCCCAACCCCAATTACACCGCTTCTACCATGCTTCTGGATATTCCCCGCCCCTTCCCTGGCGCGGTGGAGGGACTTATTTATATCCCCACCAATCCGGATGGGCGTTTTCGTGGACCGATTAGCCTGCGAGAAGCGATGGGGGCGAGTCTTTTGCCCCCAGTGACCCAAGTGGCAAATGTCCTCAATCTGAATTCGGTGCTACGGCGCACCATCAATCGGGTGGGCATTAATACCCTGCGGACAGGGTTATATGACCTGTCACTGTTAGAGCGCGGTGGTGCGGTTTCTGTATTGGATGTTGGGTTTGTCTATGGCACATTGGCGGCAATGGGCGATGCCAATGGGTTACGTATCACCCCGCTTGCCCCCGGATTACGTGACCATGACCCATTGGCAGTGAGGCGGATTGAATCCAACACGGGCGAAGTTTTGTGGGAATATAACGATATAGAGCGTCAATTGAGCCGTGTGCCTGTGGTTGAATCGCAACTGGCGTATGTGGTCAACAATATTTTATCAGACCGCACAACCCGTTGGGAGACACTGGGACAAGGCAATGTGCTAGAGACCACCCGTCCCACCGCCGTCATCAACGGCATGAGTTCTGACCGTGTAGATAATTGGACAGTCGGATACACACCACAGGTGGTCACCGTGGTGCATTTGGGGCGCGCCGATAGGAGCGCGACCAGCCTAGACCCATTTGCCAGCGCAGGCGCGGCGATGGTCTGGCGGGCAGTGATGGATTATACCCATGCCCGCGATGCCCTACCCATTGCCCAATGGACGCGACCAGAGACCCTCATAACCGCCGTGGTCTGCACCATTTCGGGCATGTCGCCCAATGATGCGTGTCGTACCCGCGAAGAAATCTTTTTGGATATGGGGCAATTGCCCTCACGCGATACCTATTGGCAACTGGTGGAAATTAACACCCAAACCCGCCTACGTGCCAGCATCAACACGCCATCATCGCTTCGTGCCAGTGTCGCCTATTTTATTCCCCCGCCCGAAGCGATGGACTGGTGGCGGGCAAATAATCAACCTCTGCCCCCTCTGGAGTACGATGCGGTGAATATCACCCAAGCCGATTTGGGGACGACAGTCATCTTGCAACCGCGCAATTTTGATGTGGTCGGTGGTGCGGTGGATGTGCGTGGCAGTTTGGATACGAGCAATTTTGAATTTTACCAATTATCGTATGGTCAGGGACCAAATCCCACCCAATGGGTCAATCTCACCGATGCCATGACCACTTTTAGCGCGGGAACAAGCCTCGCCCTATGGGATACCAGTGGATTAGATGGCACGTATGTATTGCAATTGCGCGTGGTGAAGCGTGATGGCACAACCGAAACAGGTTTTTCGCAAGTAACGGTAGATAATTTATCACCCGCCATTGTGTTACGCGCTGGTGAACCCAATCAGGTATTCCGTTGGACAGTAGACAGCATCATCCCTGTTACCGCAGAGGTGAGTGATAATATTCGTATTGGGCGGGTAGATTTTTATCTGAATGGGCAATTTATCGCCACAGCCAATAGTTATCCGTATGTGTATAATCACCCAATTAACCGACCGGGTATCGAGACATTTACGGCGGTGGTCTATGATGCCGTAGACAATAATTCCACCGCCGAAACGAGTGTTGAGGTCATCCGCACAGACGGCTAACTACCAAAGAGCCTAGCCCAAAAACCGCGTTTTGGGGGCTGTGCATTTTGCTGTAATTGACCCTGTGTTTCGCGTTGTGCTTCACGCTTTGCCTGAAGCCACTGTAGGGCGATAATCGTCTTGGCATCGCCCACCGTGGGATCTTGTAAAAACATTCTAAACGCCTCATCAACCCCAAAACTTTTGCGCTCCACATATTCGCCCTCACTTGCCACTCCCCCACCAGCGCCTTTTTGGTCGTGGGGAGTAACTTGGGCATAATACAGCAAAATACGCTCATTCGTCCCGCCCGGACTCACATAAAAGGTGCGGATGTGTTCTAGCTTCTGGACGGTATAGCCAATCTCTTCCATCATCTCTTCGCGCATGTGGGCTTCTGGGTCTTTACCTGTGGGCAAACTGCCTGCGGGAACTTCGTAAATCCAGCCCAAATCTTCCCCGCGGTTGTCTTTATGCTTGGTGGTGGGATACCGAAACTGATAGGTGAATATCAGTTTATCGCTATCCACATCATGCACCAGCGCCGCCACACTATCACCACGGACAAAATTGAGTCTGGTGATTTCTGGACTCATCTGACCATTGGGCATCAGGTGTGTGAGTGTGGCTTGGTCTATTTTGAATATTGCCTGCTTAAAGACCTCTTTTTCGTCACTGATATGAAATTTTGCCATGTGAATAATCTCCTGTGAAATAAGCGTGTGAATAATTAATTTCATCGTATAACTAAATTGTTA
>DAOTUO010000285.1:0-14446 GCA_034436595.1 Anaerolineae bacterium
AGCTTCTTGAGTTAAACATCTCACCCTCTCCTATCGGTTGTTTTGTGAGAAATCCAACCTTAGCAGATTCTTTGATTTGTTCAACTCGCTTTTTTGTTCAGTGTACGGTTGCTAGGATTTAATACGGCTTTGCTTTTTTGTTGAGTTAGGTTTACCAAAAGAAACAGTTATAAATCTGACAAATGGAAATAATCAATTCAGGCAATTTATTGAAAAAGAAAAGTGGTGGCTAAAGTATAAGAAAAAATAATCTCATTATCCTCGATTATTCACGGGGTTTCAGAAATTCAGACGATTCACTCAAAGGGCTGATTATTTTTATCAAAATATACCCTTCTTTTGCTCATTCGGCTTTCAGCATAAAATTAATAGTGCCGGACATACGTCAAATTCCCGTGTGGGAATTTTCCTAGTACCGCCATTACAAAACCCCACCCATGTGATATATCATGGCGGACTAACGCAGTGACTGTCCGCCACATAACCTCCAATAAGTCACGATCACCCTCGCCCACCCATCCGCATAGTTTAATTATCCGCAAAACGGTTGTCTATCGGCTAGTCTCTGGGAATCTCAAATTGGAATTTGGTCACATCGCCCAAGCCAATCACATCGCCAGAACGCACGATATAATCATCATTGGGGATAAGTCTTTTGCCATTCAGAAATGTGCCATTGGCACTACCCAAATCGCGGATACGATATTCCTTATCGCTATAAACAATGAGGAAATGACTCTTTGAAATTTTCTCGTGTGGGATAATTAAGCTCGATTTGTATCGTCCAACAGAAAATGGCGAGAAGGTGATTTTTGTCTCCTGATATGACCCGCTCATCTCACGGAGAAGCGCATTGGTCTTTTGGCGGAGGATAGACGGTGGTGGGATGGTGGGACCCATCGGCGGAGGCTGTGAGGGGGGCGTAATCACCATCACACGGGGTTTGTGCGTGGCACGCACAAATAAAATAATCAGCAGGAGCAAAATGAGTACAATCGCGCCAATGGCGACAGGTGATTTGAGGGGCGCTAAAAGATCCACCGCCACATTGAGCGTCACGCCCATAAATTGCCCTGTGAACAGGGTTTGTCTGGCACTATTTTGGGCATTCACCACCACGTTATATTTGCCGTTTTGCACCCCATCCACAGGCAATTGCAAGCGGTTATCGGTGGGAGCAGAAAATGTGTGGATGGTCTGGCGTAGTCCCGTATCCTGATTTTGTAGCCACACCTCATATTGGGTAATATCTGTGGCGTTTTGGGTGGACAGGGTGATGATGAAGGCGGGGAGGGCTTGCATAAAATCCACCGCCACAATCTGAAAACTAGGTTGGAGATTGGGCGCGGTATGGGTAAATTCGTAGGTGCTGGCGACAGGCGCTTGGGCGGTCTGACCAAAATTATTGGTGGTGATTGCCATAATCGGCATAGAGGTGCTATTGAGTGCCTCAATATACAGCAGATACCCCTCGCCATCGGTTAAGCCAGTGGCAGGAAATTGTAATACAGACGACACGCCAAAGCGGGTTGGACCAAAAACCACCGTTTGGGTGTTTCGGCTGATAATTTGCACCTGCAACCACCCAATGAGCGCGGGGTTGGTGATACGCAATGGCACATTATACCGATTTTGGACATCATCATAGGTGATGGGGTCTATGATAATACTTGGCGCGGGTGGCATGGGTGTTTGGGCGTGGGTTATCATACCCATGAAAAAAATGCCTAGCAGAACAATTATCTTTCGCATGTCATCCATCCTAATGGACTACCAAAAACAAATTTATGTAATGATTTGCTTGAGCATATCGGTCAATTAGCACCTAAAACCATCCCCCATCCCCAACCCTTCCCCCATCGAATGGGGGAAGGGAACGCACACAAACAGGGTTTATTCCCCCTCTCCAATTTTTGGGGAGGGGGTTAGGAGGTGGGGATAAAAGCCTTCGGTCATTTGAATTCAAAATCGTTTCACCATAAATATCGCTTACACCAATTGGGCAAATAGCACCGCCACCAACGTAATCGAAAGCGCCAAAATCGCTATCAATAAGCCCCACCGCCAAGTGAGTTCTTGCAAGGTTTGTTCTTTGCGGATGGGCGGAAGGGTCGAGAAGCTGACCAAATTATTTTTGAGCATATCCAACGATTGGGTGGGCTTGTTGGCTTCGGTGAGGTTGGCGAGCATCGCTATTTGTATCACCCGCGAAAAAATATCCCCATGCCCCGCCATATCGGTGCGGTCAATTTTGATGTCGGACGTGTTCATCTTCAGCGCCCGTTGGCGCAATTGTGACCCAGACAGGGTTGTCTCTCCCAAATAGGGTTTGCCCATCAACAGGGTATAGGTCAACATGCCCAAGCTAAATAAATCGGCTTGTCTGGGATTCATCACATTTTTGGCGATATTAAACACGGCAGGCGCGGTATAACGCGGGTCTACAAAATAACGGATGACGGGATAGAGCATGTCATCGCGCATATTAATTGGCTTCACAAAGCCCAAATCGAACAACACAGGGCGCAACGAGGCATCGTCACTAGCGCGGATAAAAATGGCATCGGGTGTGAGGTTAAAATGGGCATAATCGCCCCGTAGCCCATACAAAAATTGTAGGGTGGTCATGAGCGCGTTCATCATTTGTGCCACATGGGTATAATAGGGTTGCGGATTTTGTGCCAATTTTTCGGTGAGAAAAATGCCATCTATCCACGCTAAGACACTATACCGATAGACCTGCGTCCCGATGGTTGTTAAGCCATAATATGCCCCTGCGAGTGTCGCACCCTCATAAGCGGGAACAAGCACAGGCAAGATATTGAGTGGATGATTGGGGTCATCTGGGTTATGGTTTTTGGGGCGCATTTGTGTGATGCTCATCAGCCAATAGGCTTCTGCCACCAAAAAATAATGCGGTTGCATGGCATTGCCGTCTTCGTATTGGTCATAATGATGCGCCACCTTGAGCAACAAACGGCACGGTGTGCGCGTGGCTTCGTCATGGCGGGTGGCTTCATAATAGTTGGCGAGATTGGTGCTATAGACCAACCGTACTACCTGACAATCGCCCACCCACTGCCCGTTGCCAAAAATGGGGTGGGTTTGTTGGGGACAATCTGGCTGGGCGCAAAACATATTTTTATCTGGGGAGATGCGGTCACAGTGTGTACAGATACGTGTCATAAAACCCCGCTTTCTTTTTGTAAAAATAGTAATGGTGTGCTATAGTAACTATAATGCAGTTTATTCTGATATGCTAGTTATTTTTACACACATAGGGGGCAGAATATGAGCCTTACCGAAAATAACATGACCGCCTCAGATATTTCGCTTGGACTCATTGAACGTCCACCGCGTATTCAACCGCCTATTCCCGAACAAGTCATCGAAATTCCGCCGCCACCCACTATTCAAGTGCGGAATATGCCCTTTTTGCAACTGGTATTGCCATTGGTCACGGTGGTTGGGTATGTGTTGATGAGCTTTAGCGGGGCATCGCGCAATATTTTGTTTGTGTTACCCATGAGTTTTGCCATGCTATTCAGCTTTTTTATTGCCTATAGCACCCATAAAAATGAACAAAAACGCCAAAAAGTGTTGCGATTAGAGTATATGCAAAAACTCGCCACCCTGCGCCTAGAGATGAATCGGTGGCACATGACCCAACGCCAATATTATGATTATAACTACCCCCCCAACGCGGTAGTGCTAAATCTGACCGAATCGGCGCATCAGAGTCGGCTGGGGACGCGCCTATGGGAACGCCGTTGGCAAGATATTGATTTTGGCGCGTTGCGGTTGGGTTTGGGCGATGTGCCATCACGAGTCGTCTATGAATTGGGCGGTAGTGGTGGCAACACAGAAGGCACAAGCGATTTATGGGAATCTGCCAAGCAACTGGAACAAGATTCGCAAGTAGTGAGCCAATCGCCCATTTTATGGCATTTGCGCCATGTGGAAAGTGACGACCCAAACACCCCACGCGCCCGTTATAGTGTGGGGATTGTGGGCAAAAATAGTGCCACCGTCCGTAATGTGACCACTGCCCTACTCGTGCAGTATGTTGCTTTTCATCCACCATCAGAGGCAAGCCTGTTTATTTTGGGGGCGACCCACGCCAAAGGCAATTGGGATTGGGCGCAATGGCTTCCGCATACCAATAGCGACCTCAAAAAGCGCAATTATGAGGGCGATAGGATGGTCTTTTCGGATGAAGCCACCAGTGCCGATAGCGATATTGCCCGTGAGCAAATTTCGCCCGTCAACAATTTTTGGGAGACGCTCAAAAAAGAATTAGATGCCCGTCGCGCCCGACTTGCCGACAGAGACACACAAGGCACAGCCACCATCCCCTTTTTATTGGTGGTGATAGACATGCTCCCCGTCACCGACCAGCCGATTGCCAATTGGTTGCTCGAAACGCCCAGCATAGACACCGTAAGCATGATTCTGACAGAAGGCGATAGGCTTGGGGCGGGGATTGTCTTTTTGACCAATGAGGCACAAAAAATTCCGTCAGATTGCCAAACGGTCATCGAAGCCACCGCCACAGGCAAAGATACCACTTTTTATTATAGCGAGACAGGGGTCAATAGCTCGCGTTTTATTGGGCAGGCAGAAATCGCTACCCAAGAAGATGCCAACCGTTTTGCGGAAAAATTGAAAGATGCTTTTATTCGTGTGGGATATGGCGCAGAGCTAGAGACGGGTATCTCTCTGCTCGATTTATACGATGCCAAGACCCTAGACGACATCAATATCATCGGCAATTGGGATACAACCGCCCGCAAAACACCCGATTGGTTGCGCGTCAAACTCGGTATGGAGGGCGGGCGCAAGGTGTTTAGCCTGTATCTGCAACAAGACCATGACGGCGTGCATGGCATGATTGCAGGCACAACGGGTAGCGGGAAATCGGAATTATTGCTCACACTCATCGCGGGGTTAGCTATCACCTATCCGCCAGACATCCTCAATTTTTTGCTGGTGGATTATAAGGGTGGCACGGCATTTGAGCCGTTCATCGGATTGCCCCATGCGGTGGATATTCTCACCAACCTCGAAGGCAATGTGGTAGACCGCATGTTTGTGGCGTTGCGGGCAGAATTAGACCGTCGCTCATTGTTGCTCAAATCGGTGGGCGATAGCAACATCGTAGATTATCATAAACGGGTGGCGCATAACAAAGTGGATACCAATGGTGCACCTTATCCGCCACTGCCCTTTTTATTCATCGTCATAGATGAATTTGCCGAAATGGTGACAAAAAACAGCGATTATAAAGCCCATTTTGATAGCATAACCCGTTTGGGACGGGCGCTTGGGGTGAGTTTACTCCTCGCCACCCAACGCCCCACTGGGGCAGTCACCGACCAAATGCGGTCTAATATCAAATATCGTATTTGCCTGCGCGTAGAGACGGGCGATGATAGCCGTGAGCTAATTGGGCGCTCCGATGCGATGTTTTTGCCATCGAATATCCCCGGACGGGCATTTATGCAATCTGGGAATGTGTCGCCAAAATTGGTGCAGATGGCATATACGGGTGGCGATTATATTGCCGATATCGAGCAAGACTTGGGTGATATTATCATCCCCAAAAAGAAACCCATTAGCGATGTGGGCAGGTCTACCACCGATATTCCCGAAGAAAGCATCGTCACCACCAAACCCAAAAAGATTATCCACGAATTGGTGGGGCGCATCATCACCACGAGCCGTGAAGAGGGCTATGGACGGCAATATAAGCCGTGGCCAGACCCACTGCCTGCGGTGTTGCCCATCAATATGTCCATAGACAGGCATTATATCACCTTCACCGAAACTGTCACCGCAGAGTATCGCAAACAGGGCGATTTGCGCCTCAATGAACGGCTCAACGACTGGATTAAATATCAGCCAGCAGACCCTAATCTGCCCAAAGAACTCGCCCAATGGCATAGTGGCTATGCCATCACCAATTGGCAAAAAACCGCCATGCGTGCCGAAATTGGCTTAGTGGATATGCCCCAAAAAGGCGAACAACGCCTGCTCACGCTCGACCTCAATATGGGACCCGTGGTGCTGTTTGGGGCGAGTGGGTGGGGAAAAACGACCTTTCTCCGCACCCTGATTACCAGTTTGGCGACCACCCACACCCCCCATGAACTGATTATTTATGCTATAGATTGTGGGCGTGGCGGGCTAGATACGCTCAAAGACCTGCCCCATTTGGCGCGTCCGATTGATGTGAGCGAACAAAGTCGTATAGAACGCCTCTTGCGGGTGATGGCGAATACGATTGAAGAGCGCAAGACGATTTTATCCAACTATAGCGGGTTGCCCGCCTATAACACGCAAAATCCCAACACTATTTTACCCGCCATTTTAATCGTCATAGACAATTATGCCGATTTCAAAGAGACTTATGACCTGCTCCAAGACCAATTGGTCTCGGTGATTCGTGCAGGACGGGCGATGGGCATTTACTTTGTATTCACCGCCGACCAACTAACCGCGATGCCCTCTGGCTTGCTCAATTTATTCACGCAACGGCTCACACTCAAATTGGCAGATGTGAGCGCGTATTCCGATATTGTGGGGCGCGGGGCGATTAGCCTAACAGAAACACCCGGACGCGGTTTTATCACCCTGCCAGAACGCAATCCAAAAGACCGTGTGCCACACGAATTTCAGATTGCCCTGCCCTGTGTGGTGACAGACAAAGACAATGTGCGCCTGTCGTGGGAGGCAATCAAAAAGAAATTTGGCATCGCGTTTGTATCTGACAATCAATATGCCCTCTTAGAAGAACTCACGCTCAAAAAAGGCGATATTCGTCTGCGCGAATTTAACGACATCTATAAGGAGGTATGCCAAAAGATGCGCGGGCTGTGGGATAGTGGCGAAAGACACCTCATCGCGCCAATTGAACCACTCGAAACCCAACTCACACTCGATATAGTGCTAGAAAAATCGCCCAATAGGGTGGCGATTGGCTTGCGCGATAGTGACCGCCAGCCGTTCCCCCTCACCTTTGGCAAACGTGACTCGCATTTGATGGTGATTGGCACGCCCCTCTCTGGCAAAACCACCGCCTTATACAGCCTTGTGCTGGCGCTGGCAAATCGGCATAGCCCGCAGGATGTGGGGATGATACTTATAGACCCACAAGCCGATTTATTCACCTATGGCGGAAAACACACCTTAGGCCAATTGCCCCATGTGATAAAAACGGTCTCCGATGAAAATGATTTTCCCGAAGTGATGGGACGGTTAAGCGCCGAATATGATAAGACCATCCAAGACAAGTTAACCAGTTTCGGCGATGATACCCTGTTTAGCACACCAGAACGCCCCATGCGCGACTTGTTTATCATCATAGACCATTACGAAAATATCAAAGACATCGCCAAACCCGCCGATTTAGAAAAATTGGCAGATATGGCGGCGCGGTATCGCAAACAAAATTTGCATATCATCCTCTCGGCATCGCTAGAAAAATTGAAGCGTGATAAAGACACCTTCATGCGAAAATTAGAGAGTATGCGTCATACATTGGTGCTAGGGACATCCGATGTGGGCGAATTGGGGGCGCGGTTGCCCCTCGTCAAAGGCGATTTTCCGTTGGGACGCGGGTTTATCATCAAAGCCACCCACGCGGATTTGGTGCAAGTCGCCCGTCCCTATTCCTTTATCGCCACAGGTATTGCACCTGAGACTGATAGTGAGGCACTCATGGCAACCGAAATAGATGCCCAAGTCGAGGCGCTGGTTGCCCAATACCCCACCCGCGCCCAGTGGTATTTTGTGGGCAAATTGGCTCTTCTCGCCACCGATGCCCATGTCACCGCAGAGACCACTCCCCCATCAAAAGAAAAAGAGGAAATTATAGAAATTACCCCTGCAATGAAAGCCTTTCTGGATGAACAAAACGCCGAATTTGAGAGGAATAAAAAGAAATGACCCCAAACGACTGTGAACATTTGGTGATATGGGTGGATATTGAGGGCGTACAAACCGATTTTGAGATGTGGGTGCGCCCCAAAGTGTTGATTAAGCAGGTGATAACCACCCTGGTTCAAGAACACAATTTGCCCACCGATAAATATGAATTGGCGCTAAAATTGTTGGATGGTGGGGCTCAGCCGTTGCGTTCAGACCGCACACTCGGTCAAGAAGAGGTGGCAGACCAAGCTAAATTGGTGTTTTATCGGCGTAAGGGTGGCACAGATATTAAATTTGAAGAACGAAAATATTTTAGCCAGTCACAAAGTGTCGCCAAAATTAAAATGAGCCAGCAAAAAATTATCACGCTCGAATGGCAACCCGCCGTCATTGGCAGGCATGATGATAATCCCGCCAATAACGATTTATTGGCGGTGGATGTATCGGCTTTGCCAAATTCGCAGAAGGTCTCGCGCCGTCATGCGTGTGTCACCTATCGGGATGGCAATTATTATTTGCATCACCTATCGCAAAAATCGCGGACATACCTCAATGACCAGTTATTGACGTTGGAACAATCCTATCGGCTGAAAGGGGGGGATAAAATCCGTCTGGGAGACGCGATTATATTGGAATTTATGGTGCGGGACGCATAAATTCGGGAAAAATTCATAAATCTCAATTGGTAACATTCTATAAGTAGGATATGCTAGTAAAAGAGGAAGCGCTTATTTATTAACCAAAGGGGTTGCTCATGAAGCACCTAGTTATTCTGTTATTCGTACTTATTGGGGGATGGTCTTTATCATCGCCTGTTCATGCACAAACTAGCGGACAGCCATTCATCGAAATTACCGCGCCAGAGGTGAGCAGTTTTCCGATGGTGACATTTAACATGCGCGTGCAGATGGGCGATTATAATATTCTGCCTGCGCTCACCCGTGAACAAATCGAAATTGGGGAGCGCCATGACCCCTCATCGGTGAGCCTCACCACCAGCCAAAGCACATTGGCAACGGTATTTGTCATAGATACCAGTCTCATCGGCGTGACCGAAAAAGACTTGTATCGAGAAATTGTCCGCAATTATGTAAACACGGTGCATCGTCCCATCGACCAACTTTTTTTGGTGGGGCTAACAGGCGAAACCCTGACCGAATATACAGGCACAACCAACATAGAGGCGTTTTATGATACGATGTTCCGCCAGTCGTTTGATGGTCGTCCGAGTATTAATGGGCAAGACCTCACCGATGCGCTGAATCAGGCGGTTTCTCGGCTCACGCCCGTGATGAGTGGGAGCAAAACGCAAATTATCTACCTCCAAAGTTATAGTGATAGCTATCGGCGGGAGGCAAATTTTGCCAATCGGACGATTCCGCTTCATGTGATTCAAGCCAGCGATACCACCCGTAGCACGACCAACCCACTCAACAATTTAGCCACCGCGGGCGCAATTCCCATTATGACCGATGGGCGCGTCGCGCTATCTAGCCTAGTCGAAAATAGTCTGCGCGATTTATATGCCCAGTTCAATTTTAACCGTACCATGTATGGTGTGAGTTATCGGTCTACACAGGCGGCAGTCGGTGAACGCAGATTGCCAATTACGCTCAGAAGCACCTTTGGCAATCTGACCACCACGCTCAGTTATACCAAAGATGTCACCGCACCTGTCCTGACGCTCCAAGACAATGTTGGCAATGTTGGGACAATCACGGTGGAGCGTAACTTTGTGAACAGTGACGAATCGCTCACCAATTACGATAATACCAGCACAACGATTGTCGCCACTGTGACCTATACCGATGGCATCCCGCGTCAAAATTTGACCGCCACCCTATTGATTGATGGACAGCCCGTACAAGCACCACTCCTCCCTGTCATAGATGCCTTTAATCAATTTCGTATCGAATGGGACTTAACACCCTATCAAGAGGCTGGCACACGGGTCTTTACGGCGATGGTGACGATGGTAGATGAGTATCAACTCCCAGCGAGCTCCCCCACCCTGACGTATAATATCGTCGTAGCAGAGCTAATTATCCCCACAGAAATCGTTGTGGAGCAAATTGATGTGTGTATTGACCCCACATCGGCACAATATGGCTCACTCGATTGCGCCCTCAAAGACAATCCTGTGGTGGTGCTTGGGGTGGTCTTGGTATTGTTGGTGGCGGTGGTCTTTTTAATATGGATGGTCGCCACGCAACGTCTACAACTGAGCAAAGTCGGCAATGTGATTGGGTCTGCCTCTAAGATGATGACCGATATCGGGCGCAAAAGCATGGCGATTTTTGAGCGCACCAAAGGCGATTATGATACCAACGCCACCAATTACGAAAATACAGGCGGATGGAGCAATACAAGCGCATGGGGCAATAACAATCATACCCAACCCTACCCAGTGGCTACCGATATAGACCAGCCCACGCAACCCTTTAGTCTTGGTGGCACACAATTAGAAGTCGTGCCAAATAATCAAAAGGAGAACCCAATGCCCACCCCATGGCGCAACACATTGGCACGGCTCATCGTTTCTGGTGTGCCAAACCTATCTGTGATTGATATTCCGCATGATATAGAAGAATATATCATTGGCAGGACACTCGCCTATGGCTGTTCGTTTGTCATCAACGACCTGCGTGTGAGCAACCGCCATTTTATTTTGCACTATCATCATGGCAAACGGTCGTTTAGCATCGAAAATCTGAGCAAGAGCAATGGCACATTTGTGAATGGGATGAAATTAGACCTTGAGATGCACTATCCGATTCAGAATGGCGATATGATTCGTATAACCCAACGTGAGCCATTCATCGAATTGCGCTTCACGACCCAATTACCCGTCACCACCGCCAACGACACCAAAATTGAGCGCGATATTTCTGGGGGAAATGACGATGAGTTTAACTATCCCGTGAGTAATTTTCCCGATACATCGGCATTTGACCCCTATGTAGGCGAGGTGCTGTTTTCACCTGTGCCTGTCAATAGCCCGTCTCAACAAACCGATATAGAGGACGATACTAACCCACACGGGTTTATCCCCCCAGAAGATAGCGCCAAGCGCCCCCCAGACAGTGGCATATTCGATAACAAGTGGGACGATTAGGGTATGGGCAGCGAATTTATCTTTCCAAAACTCGAAAATGTGCTGGTGGGGCAATTTATTGTCAAACGGCAATTATCAGCAGATGGCAATATGTCGGCGGTCTATGAGGCATGGAGTCATCCCAAAGCCGAACAACGCGTGAGGCGGGTGGCGCTTAAGATGTCGCGCAACGATAACCCCGCCTATGAACGGTCTCTGTTGCGCGAGGTAAAGCAATTACGCTCCTTGCGCCATCCGGGGATTGTGCATATCTGCCCCATCATCATGCCCAATGGGGTATCGCTGTATTCTGGGCGTGCAGAAGAACTCACGGCGCTGTTTAATGGCGAGCCACCGTTTTATTATGCGATGGAATTGCTCGATGGTGGGTCTTTGCATAATCATCTGCGCGGAAAAAGCATCTATCAATTTTCGATACAGTGGCGGGTAGAATTGCTGTATCAAATCGCCACCACGCTCGATTTTTTGCATAGCGCCAAAGTCGCCCACCGCGATATAAAGCCCGATAATATCGTCTTTCGGTATGCACCGCGCCCCAATGAACGCCCACAAGCCGTCCTCATTGATTTTGGGCTATGGGCGCATGGCGATGAAGATTTAGTGCCGACTGCCTATCGTGCGGGGTCATTGCAATATCTCTCGCCAGAACGGGTGATTGCCCAAAGGCGGATGGTGACCAATGTGCGGACAAGCCGTATTGAGGGCATCAACCACGTCCCTAGCGATATTTGGGCGTTGGGGGTGATTGCCTATGAATTGTTTCATGGGGTACATCCGTTTGCGCCATTTAATAGCGAAGAAGACCTCGAATATCGGCTTGTGCATACACCACATCGCCCGCCAAACACCTGGGCATCTATGGATAGGCTAATAAACGATATGTTGCAAAAAATCAGAGAAGACCGCCCTGTCATTGGGGCTATTATTCAGCGTTTAGACACCGAAATCGGTGTTCCACCACCCCGTATTTAGCAGGGTGTGCCAATAAGGAGTAGAGTCATGCGACCAACAACCGATGAATTATATGTTGGAGAACATTTTTCTAATGCGGGGAGAGGCAAACACAACGAAGACCGTGCGGGTATTGGCAAGGTGCAAACTGCCAGTGGGTTAAAATTATTTGTCGCTATTGTGTGTGATGGGGTTGGTGGACGCAATAAGGGTGAAGTCGCCTCGCGCACAGCGATGGAGTCGTTCATTCAATTTTTGCGCCAAAGCAATCAGGCTAGTGTGCCACAAGCCGTACAAGAGGCGGCTATCCGCACCAATCAGGTGGTACGCGATAAAGGGGATGAAATCACCTGTACACTGGTAGCGGCAATTATCCACAAAGATAATACCCCATGGGGCAGGCTGTATATTGCCAATTTGGGCGATAGCCGTGTGGTATTGGTGCGCGACAAAAAATTGCATTGGCTCAATCGTGAGCATAATATCCGCACAGACCGCATTTTTTCGGGGATGCCCGCGCAAGAAGCCTTCCAACTGGAAAATGGTCACTATATCACCCGCGCTATTGGCGCAAAACCCGATGCCGATGTGGATATGGGTTTCTATCACGATATTTCGCACATCACCCCGCCCCCCAATGGAGAGGCACGCGCCCGTATGATGGGTATGCAAGGTATGGAATTACGCGAGGGCGATACGATTTTTTGCTGTTCGGATGGGATTCCAGAGATTAATCCAGAAGATAACAAGCCCTATTTGCATGAAGATGAAATTCTCCGCTATGCGCTTCATAGTGATGTGGCAAATGCGGTGAGAACCTTGCAGGGATACGCCGAAAGCCGTGAACCGCGTGATGATAATACGCTGGCGATGGTGTTTGTCGCGCCAAATTCAAAGATGCGTCGGGCGACAGTAGAGACCAATCGGCGGGCAATCTTTATGGTGGCGGGCATATTAAGTACACTTGTGATGCTTTTGCTGGTCGCCTTTTTATTCACCAGTCAAGATGCCCAAGAAAATGCGGGGCAACTGACCTTCGTGGCACAAGAAGCCACCCTCGATGCCCAGTATAATGACGATTTGACGCGCACCGCGATGGCATATACGCCCACGCCCAGCCCAACATCCACGCCTAGCCCTACGCCCTTCCCCACCCTGCAAGTGGGTCAATGGGGGACGCGCTATGAAAATCGGGCAGGTGGCAATAGTAGCCTCATGATGGAAAACAACGCTAATATAGATGCGGTGCAACCGGAAAAAATTGATATAGCCTTTCCTGATGGCATCCTAGACCCGGCTAGTTTTTATGTCCAACCCAATTCGGCTATCAACTTTGTGGCGGTGAGCAGTTCTATTCGGCTCAAGTTTTTGCGTGGCGATATTTTTATCCACACGGGGCAATATAGCTCGGTCATCACAGAACTAGAATTTGCGCCCGGTATCGAATTTAGCATAACTGGCTCGTGTATGGCGGTGCACTTAGACAACCAAAATCGGATATCGGTATGGTGTTTTGAGGGGTCATGCGCCTATAACAATTCGTTTGGGCAATCTACCCCTATCAACACAGGGACACAATCAGTCTGGGCATTCGATACGACCACCCGCCAACTGACCCCAATGGGTGTTGGGGCAATCACACCAGCCGATGCGGTACGGTATCGGGATATTTTGGGTCAGACGGGCGATGGACTGGCAGATGCCAATCAATGCCTTGTGTCGTTTTTGCCCACCCCCACTCCAACCTCGACCAATACCCGTGTCCCAACTCGCGTGCCACTCATCACCCCGACCAGTGGCATTATCATTTTGCCAAGCAATACACCCGTTCCACCTGTACAACAAAATAATCCCCCGCCAGTGGTGATACCGCCAACCAATACGCCCGTTCCACGAACCAATACACCATTAGCGCCGACTGCGACTCCAGAGGTCATTCCACCAACTGCGACTCCAGAGGTCATTCCACCAACTGCGACTTCAGAGGTCATTCCACCGACCGCGACTTCAGAGGTCATTCCACCGACCGCGACTCCAGAGGTCATTCCACCTGTGCCGACTCCAGAAGTCACACCACAAACATAACCACCATGACCAAGATATTATTTTTTGAGGGAAAAAACAATGCGTGATGAAATCCGCGTAGACCATGAAAAAATTGATGCTGTAATTCGTCAGTTAGGCGATTTATACGAACAACATACCACCCTCTACCGTCAGATAATTGCACAATGGCAAGCCCTACAAGGCGGTGATTGGATGGGCAAAGCCGCCCGCACATTTTATCAAGAGATGGATGAGCTAGTATCGCCATCCCTCCAACGCACCCATGAGGCATTTGAACACATGGCAGATTATTTGGATATGCTCAAAGCCTGTTTTGATGATGCCGAAGAAGAATGTCGTCAAATGATAGCGGGCGATAGTGGTGCTGGTGGCGGTGGTGGAGAG
>DAOTUO010000286.1:0-11918 GCA_034436595.1 Anaerolineae bacterium
TCACGCAAACGCCGTTAATACCCGTTGCACGCCTTTGACCAATGCGACCTGTTTCACCACATCTTTGGCAGACAGGCTTTCTGGCAAATGCCCCGTGAGGACAATCGCGCCATACTCGACCCGTACCTGAATCCCCAACGGCACAACCTTGCCCACATCTAACCGAATCACGTCATCCTCATACAAGTCATCGGCGTTGATATACCGAATCCCCTTGATATGTGGCAGTGTGGATTTTAGATAGCGGTAGGTTGGGCTGGCTTTGATATACCCCGCCACCGTCACGACACCGCGTTCTACACGAATCGCCAACGCACGGCGGTCATGTTGCAAAGGCGGATAGGTTGACATTAGGGCGTGAATATCTTCTAAAATATCTTCGTCTGGTCTGGAAATAGTATCTTGTGTCATGATTTATTATTGCCCCTTTTTGGTTATGGCAGTTGCATAGTGTTTATGTCTATTTTCCATCACTTTGGGCAAAATTACCACCATAACTATCGGATAGGGTTGGCGTAGCCCAAACGTTGATAGACAAAAAATGTGATTTGACCGCATAATAAAATGATAGTCTGTTTATCATAAAAAAGGCGGTTATCATGCATCGTTGGGTATGGATTGGAATCATTGGGTTGATGATAGGGGTATTTCCTGCATGGGCAGAATCTGGGACATTTGAATATAGCGGGAAAATTGATGATAAAATTCCATCTGTTCGCTATCCCATTCACTTGGAATTAGGAGAGGGATTAGTCGCCACCGCAGAAACGACTGATGGCGACCTCGATACACAGCTTTATGTGTATGATGCCAATGACGAAATTGTCGCGCATAACGATGATATTAGCCAAAATAATTATAATTCCGAAGTGGCATTCATCGCAGATAGCGCCGATACCTATTATGTCGAAATTACCTCGTATGAACAGACCGCAGGCGGTTATTTTTTGACCATTGATGTTAAATTGGCGGGCGAGATTCAAGATAATTCACGCATCGCCTTCTCTGATGTACCCCTCTTTTATGACACTGCCAATTTTAGGGTGCATTACACACTGGGCGGGGCAGATTTTGTCACCCAAGATTATGTGAAATTGGTCGCAGATTCGATGGAAGAGATTTATCAATTGCAAGTGCTTGATATGGGCTGGGAAATGCCCCCCTCAGACCGCGCCCGCGGTGGTGATGGTCGTTATGATGTGTATTTGGTAGATTTGGTCAATGATAGTGATGGTGGCATACTCGGTTTTGCCCGTCCAGAAAATTTTGAACGATTCAGAGGCAGATCTATCGCCAACACATCCACCAGCTTTTTGGCATTGGACAACAATTATCAATTAGAAGACGAAACACCCCTTCCGCTCATGCGTTCCACCGCCGCTCACGAATTTCATCATGCTATCCAATTTGGGTATGACGACAATGAACCCCATTTTTGGTATTATGAGGCAACCGCCACCTGGATGGAAGCCGTCACCTTTCCCAGCGCCCAAGATGCCACGCGGTATGTGGAATATGTGTTTGAATACCCAGAAATCTGCTTTGGCGCACAAGATTATGCCGACCCCACAGGCTTATTGATGTATGGCACCTGGATGTTTATGCAATCTTTGGCAGATAATTATGGCTATGATGTCGTGCGCCAATTGTGGGAGAATATCGCCCTATACGATGGTTGGGAGCCACTCATTCAAACACTCGCGCAACATGACGACACGCTCATCAATGCCCTCGCGCGCTATCATCTACAAAATATTGTGCGCGATTATAAATATACCGTTGTATTCAAAGACGAAACCGTCTGGCTCGATAGCCAAATCACCGACATCGGGGTATGGTCACACAAAGGCAGTGGTGTACAAGAAATGGCGGCAAATTATATCGAATTATCCTTGCCCGATGGTATCTATGACCTCTCCCTAGAAAATATCAGCGATGGCGAATTGTCGCTATGGGTCATGGGCATACGGGGCGATGTGGCAGATGTATACGAGGTGGGAAAATCTGGTACAGTGGCAATTAAAGATTATGACCATGTATACGCGATGGTCATGAATACCCGTTATGACGAAGATTTATCGGATTGCCAGTATGCGACCTATCAAATTGGGGTGAATCTGGCGATCCGTCCCCCGTCTGCGCCAGCCTATCAACAATTAGCAGACTTTTTTACCCCACTGATATCCCGCTAATCATCCACACACACCATGAGGATACGCCATGTTGCGTGTCCTCATGCCAACGAATCAAATACCTTTGGCGCAACCACCCAGACTAATATTCCAGAATTTAGATGGGCTTTGGGGACATCAATTCGCACTAACCCACCCCGTTTCATGTTCACATGACCACCTGTAAGATGGGCAATAGTTTGGCTAAATGTGGGTTCATGCCCCACCAACATCACTTGTGAATCGTCTGGAGATGACGCAATAAGTTGTGTCAATGCGTTGAGGTTAAATCCATAATTGAGTAATTCAGTGATATGGGGGTCTATGCCCAATTCTTTGCCGACGATTTGGGCAGTTTGCAAAGCACGCATGCGCGGGCTGGTATAAATATGGGTGAGGTTAAATTTAAGCCGTCTCATGACTTGGGCGGCGGTTTGTAGGCGGGCTTTGCCGATGGTGGTTAGGGCGCGGTTATGGTCATCTTCATTATAATCTTCTGCCTCACCGTGTCTGAGAAAATAGAGTTGCATGATATGATGACATCCTTTTTATGTGGTTTTGCCTATAAAACGACAAAGGCGACCATAAGGTCGCCTTTGTTAACAACGTTTGGGCGTTGGAATCAACCAAAAGCGCCGACGATGTTGGAGAAAACGTTACCAATCACTGGCCCAAGCAAGGCGAGGATGACGATAACGACTACTGCCACGAGGACGAGGATGAGCGCATACTCAACCAAGCCTTGACCTTCTTCTTGTGGTCTGTACAACATAATAATTTCTCCTTATGAATGACACACGTCACCTTATGTGACTTATATATAGAGTAGCATGAGGTGCATAAACTGTCAACTATATTTTATGAAGAAAATCTTAATTCTTGAACACCAACGCCTCAAAAATGTAAAGAATATGTTAGAGACTCACTACACCCCATTTTTTGGCACTTTGACCCCTTTTCCTATCAATGAAATGCTTAAGTTTTGGCGGGAATTTGTTCAAGATGTTTATGAATCGCTATTAATGCCCCTGCAACCGCTTCATTCTCTATTAATTTTGCCTCAATAAATCGGCTTAGGGCATATTCATCATTTATATTGGTGGCGATAATGGTCGTGATACTGTTTTCTGTGAGGTTTTTGAGCAAATAACTATATTCTTCTCTCGAATGATATGCAATGGCTTTTAGGACAACTTGCAAAGAAACCTCACGCCCATCTATTTTGAGTTTGAGCGACTCGCGTTTTTCTTGGGTGATGCCCAATTTATCTGCCACAGCAAAAAAAGCCGTTACCAGCGCGACTGTGCGCTCTGACCAACGGCGATAGGGCATATTGGCATTTTCTGGAACACTTTGTCCATGCAGGAGCATAACCAGTGTTTTCCAAAATGCACGGGTATATTTAATCAACGACTTCATCACGCGCTTTCATCAGCCACAGCAAGCCATAGCTCAATCCACTGGTAAAGGCACGAAATAGCCCAAACATCGGTGCGACAAATACAGCCATCAACGAGCCATAGAGCAGTACATCTTCAAAGAAAACGGCTTGCCCATAGATGGTGTTGAGTTGCGAATAGAGCAAACCAACACGCACGGCAAATGCCCAAACGATGCCAAACCCAAAACCTACGCATAAGCCCGTGATAAAACCGTGCCGACCAGACCGCATAATGATACGGCGGATGGTGTCTTTTGGCGTAACTTGTTCTGGCAATTCGCCACCTGTGAAACCGATGGCAAAGAAAAATGCCCCAATAATCGAAAGTACGATGAAGATATTATCACCCATGCTCCAACGGCGCGGGATAGCGGCTTGAATGGCGGGCAATAACAAGAAAATGCTGAGGGTGCATAGCCCAATAAATAAGGTGATGGTGAGGGTATTAAACCACACGGCATATTGCACACGTCGCCCAAACGGTAATTTGCGTAGGGCTTCAAAGTGTTCAATTCGGCTTGGCGGGAGCAATTTTGAGTTCATCATGAGATTTTTCTCCAATACATAAATCATTCTATGCCCATTATACGATAAAACGACTTATTTGGTTCAATACTTAATTTTGCACGCGGTCGCCAAAACGCCGTTCTTTGCCTTCTGCCAAGCGTTGGATATTTTCTCTAAAGCGCACAATAATCAATACCGATAGCGCCCAGCAATAAAATATCACCATCGAATCGAGGGTATGTTGCAATGCCAACACCGTGAGCCATATCACCGCCATCGCCACCATCGTCAAAACAGCCAGCGATACATAGCGCGTCCGCGCCAAAATAAATCCACCCATAAACATCGTGCCAATAATGACATAAGAGGGGGCAATCATGAGCAGTGTGCCAAACGCAGTTGCCGCGCCTTTGCCACCACGCAATGTCCCTGTGAGCAGGCTGGCAAATAGTGACCAGTTATGCCCAATAATCACCATCACAGCCGAAAGTGTGGTGGTAATCATGCCCAAATCGGGCGCGATAATCTGCGATAAGCCAATGGCTAAAACACCCTTGAGCGCATCTACCCCCAAGACAAATATGCCCCATTTGACCCCTAATGTTCGGCTGACATTGGTCGCACCCATGTTACCACTTCCCACCGCAAAAATATCGATATTGTGGAGTTTGCCAACCAAATAAGCTGTTGGGATTGACCCCATCAGATAGCTAAAAATGACCACCAAAAAAATCTCGAAGTTAAAATCTGTCATGTAATTGCCTGTGACGGAACTATCGTCACTTGTCCTTTCAGGGTAAACAGGAATGTATCTCGTGTTTCTTATGACAACACGCATGAAGCCAAAGTGTTACGCAAGTGAAAAAAATCACCGCGCTTTTGACGAATTTATCACCAAATTATCACCTAGCACCACCATTTAAGGAAAAGCGTAGTCTATCAGTAGGGTAAAAATCGCTTTTCCGTGTGATAGAATAACGGCATTGTCAGCAATTAGTGATGGTTAATCGCTTATGAAACAAAAATTGTTTGTGCCACTCATCATGTTATGCGTTTTCTTTGGGGCATTTTCGATAACCAGTTCTGTACAATCACAAGATGTGGCAACCTATATGCTCTCGCTCATCAATAATTTGCGTGGTGGCTTGGGATTACACGGCTACACACTCAATGGCGCACTCACCGCCGCCGCCCAAAATCATGCCAGTTGGATGGCGATAACCGGTCAAATTAGCCACACCCAACCCGATGGCTCTACGCCCCGCATACGGGCGCAAACCGCAGGCTATGCCTCTACATGGGTGAGCGAAAATATTTATATGGGCAATTATGCCACCAGCGATAGTGCCTTTCAGTGGTGGATAAATTCGCCCATCCATTATCGCGGTCTGACCAATCTCAATTATACCGAAATCGGCATTGCCATGTCCGATGGACCCGCAGGTAAGGCGTATGTGTTGGTATTTGGCAATCCAGATAACACGGTGCGCGTTGCCCCTCCCATTACAACCAATACATCCGACCCCTATGGTTATGCCAATCAACAAGGCAATGGCTCTACTGGCAATGCTGTAGCAAATGCCGCCTCTGCTTATGTTGCCCGCCCCTATATTGTGGGGTTAGACAATTTGGGCAATATCATGCACGAAATTCAACCAGGGGATACCTTGGGCGATATTGCGCTCATCTATGGGTATGATTGGGACGATTTAGACCGTATCCGCCAATTAAATGCGATGACAGAAAGCGAGGGACGCTGGTTAAATGTAGGAGCAATTTTGCTCATTCCGCCCTTTGATGGCACCTATACCCCCACCCCAGGCACACCGAGCGCCACACCCACCGATGCACCTAGTAATACCCCAGGCCCAAGCCCGACACCGAGTATCACGCCAACGCCAACCGTGACCTATACGCCGTCTCCGACAGAAACACCAAGCATCACACCCACCCCGACCGAGACACTTACTCTCACGCCCACCCCCACCCTACCAGAAGGGGTACGACCATTAGCGATGAGTGTCACCACGCCGACATTACCCCCTGTCCCCACCGTTATTGTTGCGGATGCGGTTATCGTGACGGGAGAAGTGATATTACCCCCACCACCGATTTTTTTGGCAGAAATTCTGCCGTCATCCACACCATTGGTGGTCGCACAAAATAATCCCGCTATTGGCGGACTCATTTCGCCCGTATCCACCACACCACAAATAGTCACCCCACCCGCGCCAGAATCGGATAATCGCATTGTGCCATTATTGCTCATCGCCGTTGGGCTACAGGTGGTCATCATCGGCATGGCGGGGCTAGAATTTATCTCACGCAGACGCAGAAAAAATTAAGCCACAAATAAAAATCCCTTCTTACATGCAGAAGGGATTTTTTTGTTGGATAGATACGGCTCAATGGCGGTCTTTGGGCTTCATGCCCTTATATTGCCAACGCAATTGCCATACACGGGTGGCGGCTTCGATGGCAACCTTAGAACTCATCTTCGACTCGCCCACTTGCCTATCTGGGAAGTGAATGGCAATTTCGGCAATTTTATATCCCAGACGGTTGGCTAAATAGCTCATCTCCACCTGAAAAACATACCCATTACTACGCACACGGTCAACATCAATGCCGACCAGTGTCGCTTTGCGCCATAGCTTAAATCCACCAGTGGCATCACGCACAGGCAAGCCCAATATCAACGGGACATAAATGCGATTTGCCCACCAACTGAGCAATTTGCGATATAACCCCCATGATTGGTCAACACTCCCGCCTTTCAGATAACGCGAGGCGAGGACAACATCGGCTTTTTCAGATTCTAGCTTGGCTATCATTTGCGAGATATATTTTGGCTGATGCGAAAAATCGGCATCCATCTGCAAAATATAGTCTGCACCATCGGCAATCGCCCGCTTAAAGCCTGCGATATAGGCGGGACCCAAGCCATTTTTTTCTTGGCGATGCAACACCTGAATTTTTCTGCCAGATGCAGTTGCCAATTCATCTGCCAATTTACCTGTGCCATCGGGGGAATTATCATCCACGACCAGTAGATGCAAATCATTAATGGGCAAGGCAAACAAGGCTTCTACCATATTGGACAAATTGCCAATTTCGTTATATGTGGGCAAAACAATCGTCAATTTCGGCATAAAACGCTTCCAGTGTAAAACGACATCAAACGTCAAGTCTAAGACAAGCCCTACCCTATCGCAAGTGGTAATCTATCACGATTTATCTTGAAGAATACTCAAGCGAATGGTGATAACCAGTTCAGTTGGGTCATAATCAATATCATTGACAACAAACCGATATATCCCCATAACAGGCAAATTCAAATCGAATACCCCGCCATTCATCCCGCGTCCATTGACCAATAACACGTCATCCACAGGCGAAACAATCTGTAGGGTGAGTGCGCCTGTTTCTGAGACACGCCGAATTTCGACTTGAATTCGTTCATTTTCGACAGCAGGCGAATACACAAAAGTCAATGCACCACTGGTAGGGGTAATGGTATGGGTGGTCTCTACATCTGGCGCAAGGCTGAGGATAGTGGTGGAACTGAGCAATAACTCATACTCATAGCTAGAGACACCATTGGCATAGGGCGAATAGTTGAGCCACACATAATAGGTGGCATCGGCGGGGGCGATGAAGGGGCTAATGCGTGGGTTGCCATTTGCCCCACTGCCATCGTCCACCGCAATAATGACATCGTACCAAATGCGTCCATCAAGCTGGGCGATAACCATCTGACGAGAGCCATTCGAGGGCAAAGTCGCGTTGAGTTCCCATGTTTTGCCTGCGGGACTATCAAAACTGAATACAGGCGGGTTGTTGATTTGGCGTGACCCTGTTACAGGTGTCCCACCGACCAATGGGGTGGGAATAACAGATTCCAAAAATAGCCGATACTCGCCACCAGTGGGCAAATCGGTGTGAACCATGAAGATATATTGTCCTGTTTGCTCAAATTGCGATAGCATCAGCAACGGCGAATCATACATCCCCTGAAACGATGATAATTCCCCTTGTGGGTCTATGACCGATATACCCAATTGTGTGCCTGTGCTGGAATACCGAAAGAGTGTGTCTGCTTGGGCATCTATCGTAAAAAATTGCAGATGGGCAGGCGAGGCAAATGAGCCAGATAATTCGGTATTGAGGACGATGGCGGTGGGCAAATAAAAATCCACTATCGCGGTAAATGCGCCAGTCCCGTTATCGGGGTCGCTAATCAATAAGCTATAGGTTTGCGTGGCGGGCAGGGTAAAATTGTTGATAAACGGAAAGACAGTTGTCTCTGCCAGCAAATTGCTGTTGGCATCGAATAGACGAGCAGAAAATTGCTGGTTATTTTGGGCGGCGGCGACATAAAAATAGATAATATCGCCCTCACGCCCCTCAAAAATATAAGTAGATGTGGGTTGGATGGCGGTGATTTCACCACGCACCGCTTGTCCCAAAACGATTTGTTCGGTTTGGGCATGAATAACTGTCACCGATAACAGGCAAATGGTTAACAAGATAACGAAACGGGATAATAGACGCATAGATGGGTCTCCTTGATAACTGTGTGGACGCATAGTATCTATCATATCGCATTTTTAGATTTGCACGCCTATTCGCTCACCTGTGTGGTGGCTTGTGCCTGCAATTGCACATTTTCTGACCAATTTCCTGCCAAATCTTGCGCCCATGCGGCAAATTCGTATGTCTGACCCACCTGCCCACTATATTCGGCGCTGGTCTGTGCGGTTTCTAGCCATGGCAACCACTGCCCCCCATCAATCCGCACCCATATCAAATAAATCTGAACCCCACTTTCATCTGTGCCGGTCCATTCCACCCTAAAAGTGGCGAGGCTGGTCTCTGGCAATGGCAAAACATTTGCCACAGGTGGACGGGTATCATTTTCTGGCGGAATCGTGGCACGGGGAATAACTTGGGTGGCGGGTAAGGTGGGCGCAGGCGTAAGCATGGGCAAAAGGGTTGGCAAGGCGAGGTCTATATTCGATGATTGCACCCGCCCTGTACGTCTTTCGATGAGGATATATGGCTCACCGCCAATCGTCACACCGCCATAATCTGAACCTGTCTGATTTATATCGCTCACGGCAGGGGGCATTTCTAGCACATAAAAATTACGCTCATTGGGGGTGATGAGTTGTGACCCAGACAGGCTAATCAGTTCTGCATTTTCGCCAACAGCTTCCCATGCGATGGTTCTAGTATCTAAGCGCCGATTCCACATCACGGTAATGCGTTCATTGGTGCGTGGACGCTCCATTGTGATTGTGACAACATTCACATCATAATTTACAAAATCGCCATTGCCAAAAGGCTCTGCACCAAAGACCTGCGCCAAAAGGCGATAGGCAGTCGCCACAGGGCGCGGTTGCCCTGGATTGGGGCTTTGGCTAAAGCAGATGGCATCGGTGTTATTCCGAAAAATGCCGTGTGCATCACCAAAACACGGTGTACCTGGGCGACAGAGTGTACCGTTATTTGGCGGGAAATTTGTGCCTGCGGGTTGATCGCCACAATCGTCATAGAGTTGATGAAAGAAAATTTTATCTGCGCCTTCGCTCCACGCATACGCCGCGCTCTGAATGAGATACCATGCTTGTTGTTGGGCGGTTGCTCGGCGTTCTGCACTCAATGACGACATCCATGTGGGACCCGGATAATCGTTCCACAGTGGCACACCTGTCTCATTGAGCCATATCGGGCGGTCAAATCCAAAGGCAATCATGGTCTGGCGGGTAAATAATACCAGCCACCCACTGCGCCACGGGTCGGCATAGGCATGGACACCGACTAAATCGAAATACCAATCATATTGGTCACGGAGCGGGTCATTGATAATCACATTTAGCACCTGCGCCATAAAATTAGACCCTGTGGGGTAAAGCAAGCCGCCAAACATGACATCCGCCGATGGGTCTGCCATTTTGATGACCAGATATGATATTTTGAGCAGACGGGCATAATCACGCGGACCCGCTTTCCAAAATTGCAAGAAATCGGGTTCATTCCAAATTTCCCAGACACGGATGCCCGCGCCCAATGGCACAGTCGCCTCGCGGGAAAATGTGCCACCCGGTTTATACCGATTCACCGTCTCCCAGACAAACAATGCCCACGGATTATCTGGGTTGAGTGTTTTCCCCGCCAACGGTGCATCTGTGCCATCGGCAAAAATGGGTTGGTCTATGCCCAAAATGCGCTCACCATCGCGGTATATCACTGGCACACCGATTAAAATCGCGTTGATTTTGAGTCCATGTGTGAGCGCTCCGCCCACCTGCATATCAAACTGCTCCCATGTCCATGCGGGGGGTTCTTTTTGGACTAAATCCCAATAAATGGGGAATCTATCCCACCCTGCCCCCAACGACAAGGCTTGTTGATAACGCGATTCTGGCGTGGGAAGCCCTGTGATGGTGATGTGGGTGATACCAAGCCTATCGGAACGAATATATCCCACACGATTTTGTTGCGAATTGGCGGTTGGGCTATTGGCAAATAAAACGATACATAAGCAAAAAATGGGGAATAACCATCGGCGCATAAGTCAATATCTCACATAATAAGTAACGCTAACACCGTAGTATGATACCATAAGGTGTGGATTTTTACCGCAAAAAACCCACGCCACGCATGGCAATATTAGGTGAGGTTATAGTGTATATCGGCAATTGTGCCAGTAAAATATTCAAAATCACCCGTTTCTAAATGCCACATAGCAGTCAATTTGGATGGAAATTTAACCCCATTGCGTTCAATATAATCGCTGACAATGGCAGAAAATGGTATTTTAGCGTATGCCCTTTTTGGCAATGTCATATAGCGGTCTTGGGTATCGAAACGGGTCATTTTGCCCTCATCATCAAATGAAAATGTGGCACGCACCGATAGCCCATTGTATTCAATATGCCCATTGACGGTGTTATCATCCACAGATTGCCAAGTGATATAGGGCTGTAGAGCATAGTTGGGGATGAGGAGTGATTCTGCAAAGGTGGTCGCCAATCCAGATTGTGCCAATTCTTTATCGTGATTATCAAACAAGGTGATCACTTTGGCAATTTTACCAAGCATCTCGCCTTGTTCGCTGTTATACAAATCGCGCCCCTCAAATGGGATTATGCCCATCATGGTGGCTCGCATATAGGCAATCCGAAATGGACGTGGCACAGAGTTAAATTGATACGTCTTGAGTGGTGTCCACGGTTTATTCACTCCCAGCTTGATGGCGCTATCTGACCAAACTACTTCGGCATTAACCATTTTCGGCTTGCCCAGATACCCAGAATAGTGAAAATAACGTTTTAGTGGCGTGGGAAGATGGGCGATATCGGCTTCGGTGAACTGATCTTCTATGTTGATACAGTGGGCAAATTTGGCGATTTCGGCGTGCATCTCGGCTTCATAGGTTTTTTTCATTGTGTATTCCTTTTGCAATTAGTCGCTATAAGGGATACGCAAAGAAGACACATGCAGATGTGCCTCTTGGATAGATTCATGCGGATTTGATGATGAATGTCACACCATCGCCATTTTGAGCGCCAACACCGCCTCACGTTCTGCCTCATGAGCGCCACACAATCCATAATGCCCGCCCGTACCGCACTCGCCACACGAGAATGGTCTGGATGCACCAAAATCAGCAGACGGTGCTTATGGAGAACCGAAAACAAATTCATACGATTATTGACTGAAGAGAACATTTCAATTTAGGGGTGTTTTTTAATATTTTGTGGCTGACATACGAGGCTAACGCCTCTAGTCAG
>DAOTUO010000287.1:0-1791 GCA_034436595.1 Anaerolineae bacterium
GTTATATCTGGCACACCAACGACAGATACACCCATTGAACCAGACACGGCATTTATGCAGTCGCATGATGATTCCGACTCGGCATTTTTAGAGTCACCCGTTGAAGATATTACCGAAATTTTGCCTAAGGGGGGGGTGATGGATTTTATCAAACGAATCACATCCACCGTGACCGATGCCCACCAACAGGCGCAAGAAGAATCTACCAAACCACCCGACACTGAAGGCTTTATGCCATCGGCAGAGGATGATGAAGAATTTTAGATTGGCTATTTTTTACATTTAGGAGATAAAGACCCACATGGCAAGCAAAAAACCAGCTACACAAGAGAGTTCCCTCACCAATATTGTTATTGGCATTGTTGGCGCAATTATCGTTATGGTGGCGGCATTTTTTGGTATCAATTTTAGTACCGATGACGCAGGAACACAGCTTCCTACACAACCTGCCACCCAACCGACCCAAATCGCCAGCAACCCCACTGCCATCCCACAAGCGGGGACAGGCAATATTCAGGCAATCACGTTTGGACAAGGCTATGGCGCACGCAAAGATTTTTGGCAGGTGTATTTTACTGCCCCCACAGGCAGTTCTGACCGTTCTACGTATGTCGGCGCGGTTGACCAAGCAGTGGTTGATGCGGTGAACAGCGCCACGCGCACACTCGATATTGCCGCCTTTGAGTGGAATATCCCACAATTGACCAATGCCGTATTAGCGGCAAAAAATCGTGGTGTGGTCGTGCGGATGGTCGTGGATAACGAACACACCGTCGAGGATGACGGCTCAACGATTCAAACCCTAATTGATGCAGATATCCCCATGACCTATGATAATCGTAGCGCCTTCATGCACAATAAGTTCATGATTATAGACAGTTCTCTCATCATCACAGGCTCTATGAACTTCACCATGAACGATACCTTCCGCAATAATAACAACATGCTATTTATGCGGAGTTCCCGCGCTGTAGGGGCGTATCAGACCGAATTTGACCAGATGTTTGCTGGCACATTCGGTCCAAGCAAAGCATTCCATGAGACCAGTTTTACATTAGATGGCGTGCCTGTCCGCATTTTATTTTCCCCCAGTGGCACGAATGTCGTTGTCAATGCGTTGGCGGCAGAACTCGCCAAAGCCCGCACCCAAATTCGCTTTATGACCTTCTCATTTACCCACGACACCATTGGCAATGCCCTACTAGAACGGTCTAGCGCGGGTATAAATGTCTCTGGCGTGTTTGAAACACGCGGTAGCCAAACCGATTCTAGCGAATTGCCCCGTTTATTTTGTGTGGGCATAGATGCCCGTCAAGACGGCAATGGATTCACCTTGCACCATAAAGTGTTCATCATAGACGACCATACCGTGGTCACAGGGTCTTTTAACATTTCAGAAAATGCCACCCGTAGTAATGACGAGAATTTTGTCATCATCCAAAGTCCCGATATTGCACGGTTATACATTCAAGAATTTGACCGTATGATGAGCCAAGCCCGCACACCAGACCCAGCCGATATGCGTTGTGGCTAGAAAAATCGTGCTATAATAGAGAGATAACGAAATAAAGGCGTACCAATGATGTGCGCCTTTTTCATTTTTTAGTGAAGGGTCATGTATGTGGAATAAGATTTATTGTGGTGATTGCGAGACCATCCTCAAAACCATTCCAGATAACAGTGTGGATTTAATCGTTACATCACCCCCCTATGCCGACCAACGCACAAAAACGTATGGTGGGGTGCATCCAGATAATTATGTAGAGTGGTTTTTGCCAAAATCTGCCGAAT
>DAOTUO010000288.1:0-10843 GCA_034436595.1 Anaerolineae bacterium
CAATGGGGACGGCGTATTTTGGCGATGGGCAGTGAAACGCAATATCGGCGGTGGGATGCTAATTTATATCTGACCCAAGAGGTTATCTTGCTCACAACCGACCAATCTCCCGAAGAAATACTGGCTGAGGGCAATGCGATTTTGGCGCGTGCTGGGTATGAATTATACGTATTAGACCAAGCCACCATTCAAAATGGGGCAACCACCCTACAGGTGATATTCACCCAAGTGCGTCCCATTGCCCCATCGGACTAAACCTTAATTCATGTTGTTTTGTCCCCTTACAAATATACTTACCTATTTCCTATCTATTTCTTCACTAAAATTCGTGTTAATTTTGCGATTCGTGTATAATGAAAATACGATGGCATAACCGAATAATAACCAGAGGGTACTGTCCATGTCGGATAATCCACCAACCAATACATCACCAAAAGGCGGATGGCAACTTCCACAATCATCCAATGTGTGGCGACCTGTTGAATCGTCACAATCTGAATCAGAAGGCTGGAAATCTGCCCAACCTGTTGAAGTGAATGCGCTACCCCCACAATTAGACGATACGCCCCAAGATACGGGTGATTGGCATCTGCCAAGCCCAGAGGATACTCCCTATAAAAAGGATGATGTCATCCTCATCGAACCCGTCTCGCCAGAAGATGAACTCGCCAATTTATTGGCATCGTCATCTGATATCACAGAGGTAATTCCAACACCTGCCCCACAACCCATCCTCGCACCAGAAGATTTGATGGCGTTATTGGAGCAAACCACCACCTCTGAAGATGACGATAGTGACGGTATTGGCATGAGCGAATTGGTCGCATTGGCATCTTTGGCAGAAAGCACAGCCACACCGCCCAATAAAGCCACGCTGACTTCTGAATTGTCGCTTGTTCCCACCAACAAACTCTCTCCCGCAGAGCGTCTATTTGGTGAGCAACATCCCACCGAGGGCAATTCCACCGAAATTTTGACGAGTGAAGTCATGGACGAAGATTCCAACGATCCTGCCATAATCGCTCGCCAGCAAATCGAAGCATTGCTGGCGGGAGACAATGATGCAAATCTCAATGTTGATTCTGCCCAATATGCCACCCAACAAATTAATCAACTCGAAAAAACAGGCGCATCTGCCCCACTCACACAAAGCCCCACCGATTATGCCCGTGGACAACTGGCGCAATTGGGCATTGTGTCAGAAGATGCCACACCCATTCCCACAGGCACACAACCCCTCAATTTTATAGACCCGCGTGATGAAGTTCTCGCCAAAAAATTTATTGAATCACAAAATAAAGTGCGTTTATTACGGCAACAACGCGATATGGGTCAAATTACATGGGACGATTTTGAGGCACAATTGCGCGAGACAATGGTTCTCGACTATGACCAAATTTGGTGGGTCATGGATGGCGATGTGGATGTGTGGTATAAAGCGCAGGGTAGTAACTGGATAGAAGCCATACCAGATGCACTCACTGCGTATAACAGGGTCAAAAAATCGGATAGTGGCAGGCTCACACAAGTGGTCGAAGATTCACTCCCCTATCTGGATACCGCCAATACCCGCATGGGCAACACTGAATATTCAAACCCACAAGATATTCCGCTTGATGAATATAATATGCCCCTCCCCAGACAAGTGGAGCAAATAGACCCTCAAGCGACTGTGGCAGGGGCAAGTGCCTTTAATATGGGGACACAACCCCACGCCGCCACCACCATCCCTAGCCCCACCAATTTGGATGTGACACAGCCCAGTAGCGTCTATACACAACCCACCGTCATGGCGCAACCGGTTAATTATGGCACAATCGAAGCGCCCTATGATGAAGAAGATTTGGGCGATGACTATGACCTCGATGACGACCCAGAGAGCATCTATGAAGAGGCAAAAACCAACCAACGCCGTCGTATGGTTTTGGTCGGCACATTGGCGGGTACAGGCTTTTTGGGACTCGTTTTCTTGGGCGGGGCGGGTTTGGTCGCGGCGGCGTTGCTGTGGTATCAGGGACTTACCGATACATGGAAAGACCCCATCGCCAGCCTTGCTACTGTGCAAGAGACCACCTTCCAAACTGTTTCTGTTTTGGATAATGAGGGCAACCGCATCGCCACTCTATCGCGTGATGGTGACCAAAAAGTGCGCGTTACCATAGACCAAGTATCGCCCTATTTCATCCATGCCATTTTATCACTCTATGAGCCAGATTTTTATACCACAGGCGCATGGGGAACAGGCGAGATTATCGGTGCATTCACCCAAAATACCACCAGTGGCACCATTAGCCAAAATGTAGACAACATCACGCGCCTTGTGGCACGCACGCTGGTGATTACCCCCAATGGCGGGTTGCCAGAAAATAGCGCCGATGAGACATCTGTCGCCGCAGAAATGGCGCGGACTTATACCAAAGAGCAAATTTTAGAGATTTATATCAACGATTTGCTGTTTTTTGGCAATCAGACCTATGGTATCGAAGCCGCCGCTCAATTTTACTTTAATAAAAGAGCTAGTGAACTCAACTTTCCAGAAGCCGCCCTACTCGCGTCTATTACACAGTCGCCAGCGACTATTGAGCCTGTGAATAACCGCCAATCGGCGGTGGACGAGATGAGCCTCCTCATGGATGCGATGGCACAAGTCGGGTGTTTAGATTTTACCCATACCCCATCATTTGGGAATTCGCGCTTCTGTGTGGATGTGCCACTGGTACAATCGCCACAGGTGGCAGTGGATAAATCTACCGTACTGGTCAAAATCTTTGAATCACGCCAAGCGAGTGCCTCACGCTATCCGCATTTTATTGAACTCGTGCGCGAGCAACTCGAAACAACCTTTGGCGCAAATGAAATTTATCGCGGTGGCTATACTGTCACCACCACCCTAGACCGCAGTCTGCAAGATATGGCACAACAAGCCCTCGTGACACAGGTCAATAATCTGCGGACAAATAATGTTGATACGGGGTCTGTTATCGTCATAGACCCACGCAATGGCGCAATTTTGGTGCTTATCGGCAGTCCCGATGTCCGCAATGCCGAAATTAACGGGCAAGTAGACGGCACACGGGTCTATCAACAAGCGGGTGATATTCTCAAACCACTCGTGTATGCCACTGCACTCAATGGCTATGATGTCAATGGCAGTGGCACTATCGAAGCTAACGAATTTTATACCCCAGCCAGCATTTTGTGGGATGTCCCCACCGAAATCGGTGGATACCGCCCCACCAATATCGGCAATGTCACCAATGGGGCGTATGCCTTGCGCCGTTCTGTTCAAAATGCCCTGACCATACCCGCCGTCAAGACTTATCAAATCTTTGGCGAGACGGCTTTCCGCAATACCAGCGAGGCGATGGGTATTCGCTTTAGAGGCGACCAGACTTTTGGTGTGGATACAGGCGCAGGCGCGATTGATGTCCGTCTAATAGATATGGCAGTCGCCTATGGCACAATTGCGAATGGCGGGATGCGGATGCGCCCCTATGCCATAGACAGCATTGTAGATAGTAACGGCAACGCCATTCCCATCCCAGGTAGAGAAGAGCCTGTACAAGCATTGCGCCAAGAAGTCGCGTTCCTAATGCAAAATATCCTCAGTGATGATGCGTCGCGTGCGCCCGTTTATCCGCTCAATTCACAACTAAATATCACAGGATTACCCACCTTAGATGTGGTCTCTGCCATGCACGGCACAAGCCTCACCCAAAGCGATTTGTGGACAGTCGGCTTCACACATAACCGTGTGGTGGGTGTGTGGTTGGGTACATTCGATGATGAACCTATCTTAAATAATGTGGTTGGGTTTAATGGTGCCGCCCCATTGTGGAATCAGATTTTGCGGGCATCGCTCGAAGATAACCCCGCCGCCAGATTTAATCCGCCTACCAATGTGGTCAATTCGCAAGTGTGTGCCGATACAGGCTCACGTAATTTGACAAATTGCGCCAATATCCGTAACGAATATTTTGCGGGTAGCCTTCTCCCACCCGACCAAACACTCGTCCAACGGCTGACGGTGGATAGCTGGTCTGGTCTAATTGCCAACGATTTCTGCCCCACTCATCGCATAGAGGCGACCTTTGCCAATATTAGCGATGAGTCTGCGATTAACTGGATTAATAACACCTCACAGGGCAATGCTTATGCCCAACGTGTCGGTCTCATACTCCCCATTGCACCACCACCAACTATCTCGTGCGATGCCAATACACCGATTCCAGTGGGCGCAATCACAAGCCCTGCGGGTGGTGTAAGTATTCAGGGGATGGTAGCAATATTAGGACAAGTCAATGCACCCGATTTTGGTCGCTATCAAGTTGAATTTGCGCCTGCGGGGAGCGAATCGTACCAGATTATCGGCTCACCAGTGACGAATAGCCAACCAAATGCCAATTCAACACTCACCCAATGGGATACACGCGGTGTCCCCAATGGCAGTTATAACTTGCGCCTCACCGTGTTTGCCAATAACGCCTACAATGGATTTTTCACCTATACCACTCCTGTGACGGTGAATAATCCTGCGCCGACACCCATCCCACCACCCACAGCCACACCGTTTATTCCCGTGGCACCACCGATTGAATTTACGCCGTTGCCATTCGATAACCTGCCTACACCCACATTAGCACCGCCGTGATGAGGGCATAGTCACCATCGGGACACGATATAGTGTGTCTCCACATCCGAATCATTTCGACCTTTAGGGGCATGACAATTCATGCCCTTTTATCATTATTAAGGGCAAATTATCTCATGGCAGAACGCCGCGAACATCATCCCAAAATTTTACTTTTTCACAAGCCATATAACGTCTTGACGAAATTCACCGATGAAGAAAATCGCCCCACCCTAACCGATTATATCCCCAATGAAGGGGTCTATGCGGCGGGTCGGTTGGATATGGATTCTGAAGGCTTATTGTTGCTCACCGATTGGGGAAAACTCAGCTATCGGCTCACAGACCCAGAATATGCCCACCCACGCGCCTATTGGGTGCAGGTGGATGGTGCGCCAGATAAAGAAACACTCGACAAATTGCGAAAAGGGGTCGAATTACGCGATGGACTCACACGTCCTGTCCAAGCCGAAATTATCTCTCCGCCAAATATCGCAGACCGCCCTGTGCCTGTGCGCTATCGGGCAAATATCCCCACGACATGGCTCAAACTGACCCTCACAGAGGGCAAAAATCGGCAGATACGGCGCATGACCGCCCATGTGGGACACCCCACCTTGCGAATCATCCGCTATTCTATTGGTGTTCTCACATTGGATGGACTCAAGGCGGGGGAATATCGTCATGCCGATGCCACAGAGGTGCAATATCTCAAAGATTTTATGTATCGTAGAAGCTAAGGCTTTGGGTGAGAATTGCCATTTTTTTCGTCTGGCTCATTGAGGTCTCTGAGCAGATTATCATCTACAAATTGCGGATGCTCCCCCGTAGCCACCTTTTGGGGTAACGTGTCATTTGGGGGTAAGGGAATAATCTGCTCAACCGACATCTGCAATTTGCTGGTATCCACCTGTTGAATAGATTTGACCACCAATAACTGCCTCACCAGCAATGGCACAAGGTCTACTTTAATCGGATGACTCAGTTCTACCCGCAAAACCGCGCTACTGCCTGCACCCATTATCACACTGGCATTGCGGATGGGGACATTCAAGCGTTCCAAAGCGGTGAGCGCCTTGCCTACCGCCCGATTTGAATCTTTGAGGTGAATTTTTAGCTCGTTGGTCGCCTCATTGCGCACCCAACGGTCTTCTAGGTCATCCAAAATCATCAGGGTGAACAAAACTAATAGCGTGACAATCACTGCCAGCCATCCCAATCCCACCCCACAGGCGATACCAATGCCCGATGCCCCCCAAATGGTGGCGGCAGTGGTCAATCCACGCACCATCGTGCCATGACGCAAAATTGCCCCCGCCCCCAAAAAGCCGATGCCAGAGACGACATAACTCGCCACCCGCATGGGATCGTGGTCTGAAGAAAGATTATCTGGAAACGCATACGCGCCAGCCATCGTCATCAGGCACGCGCCAAGCCCGACCAAAATATGCGGACGAAAGCCACTCGCTCGTTCATGACCAGACCGTTCTAATCCGATGACACCACATAAAACCAGTACCAACAACAACCGCCCTATCAACACAGGGTCGAATGTACCAAAAATTGGGGCAAGTGCTTCACCAACTTGCTGAATCACACTGTCCATAGCGATATATCCCTTTCATAAAGTTTTCTTAACCTATATTTAACAATGTAATTCGATTTATCACAAGCCCTAACGCATTTCTTCGCGCCGAACACCCTCAATCGCCCGTACAGTGGCAGTAATTTCTTGTCGCCGTGCCACCACCAACGCATTGACCAAACGGGTTTGTTGGTCGAGTGCCACCAGCAACACATCTACTTTGCGGTGCAAATCCACAATTTCCATCTCGTTTTTAAGATTCACCTGATAATCGTTTTGGGCTTGGGCGCGGTCTTTTTGCGATTGCCGATTTTGTGACATCAAAATCATCGGGGCTTGCAATGCCGCCAGTGTGCTAAGAGTCAGATTGAGCAAAATAAATGGCGCGGGGTCAAATGCCCGACTGCTCAAAACCAGATTGATGCCCATCCATATCAGCATCAACAACAAAAATCCGATGATAAATTTCCAACTGCCCGCAAATGAAGAAATGCGGTCTGCCATGCGTTGCCCAAAAGTGGATTTTTCATCGAAATTTTCATAGACATCATCCGTGACGGTGCGTGGGCGCAAGCCTTCGATAATCTCACGGGCTTCTGGACTGAGCAGATTTTCGAGTTCTTCTGCCTCATCAATCAGTTCTTGGACACGGGTATCTGGGTCATCGTTGGGGAAAATGGATAGACGGTCAAAAATTAAGTCGTTATACATCATGTACCTCTCTTATTCACAACAAGGGCGAACAACAATAAAAATGGTTGTGATTTTTCCCATAGGCACGCATCACAACGCAAAAAAACGCATGGGCTGTGCAAATCGGGAGTGATTTTTTTAGAGGAACATAAACAGTTTCGCGGGTGTCTCTGTGAATCACACAGAGTCGGCGGTCAGGCGGGGTATTTTCTCACCCGCAAACCCGCCACAAGGGGGATTTTATTGGGGAGAAATAATAACCACGATAAGACCACCGCAAGGCGCGGGTGGTTTATGTTCGCTACTACTGGGGCTATCTTTCATTTCATCCTACTTTGTAAAACCGATAAAAAGAGTGCTATTTGCCATACCACTCTAAAAAATATTGTATGCGTGTTTTCACAAATTGACAAGCCTTCAAAATTAACGAAATCTGTCAAGAAGCCGTGTTATAATGGTTTGAAATTACCAACTATCGGAGGCAGTTTATGACCAATAGCATCCCACAACCTGCGGGACAATTTCTTTTAGGCAATATCAATGATATGCGCCGTGATTTTTTGCAATTTTTGGTCACGACAGACCGCAATTATGGTCCCGTATCAAAAATTAGCGCGGGACCCATGAGCATGGTCATACTATCGAATCCCAATGATATTGCAGATGTCTTGGTCAAACGTGCCGAATTATTTCATAAAACCAAAAGCACCAAGCGCCTCATGGCAAATCTATTGGGCGATGGACTTATTTCGCTGGAAGGGGAAAATCACAAACGGCATCGGCTGATTATGCAACCCGCCTTTCATGCCCGTCAGGTGCAAAATTATACCCAAGTGATTGTGAATCGCACCAAAGCATGGCTCACAGAACGCACAGATGGCGAAGTGTTGGATATTGTGCCGTCGTTTGCCGACCTCATGCTGGATGTGGTGGTAGGCACGTTTTTTTCTACCAGTTTGGGACAAACGACACAAATCCGTACCGCCCTACAGTCGTTTAGCCGTGCATTAGATTTGCGTATCCGTAGTCCCATCCCCATGCCCCAATGGATGCCCACCAAAACCAATCGCGTGGTCAATGAAGCGGTATCGGCACTCGATGGTGTCGTCTATAACTTGCTCAAAACCCGCCGTGCGATGAGCAATCCGCCCGCCGATTTATTGACAGGACTCCTCACCGCCACAGATGAAGAAACCGGAAAACCCCTGACCGATACCGAAATACGCGATGAAATCGCCACCATATTTTTTGCGGGATACGAAACCACCACCACCACCCTCGCATGGCTATGGTATCTGCTCACCACCCATCCACAGGTACAAGAAAAATTATTGGCAGAAATGTCACAGCTTGATAGTGCCGTCACCGCCACCCGCAGACAAATGCCCTATTTGGATGCAGTGATTAAAGAGACTTTGCGCCTCTACCCCGCTGCGTGGCTTTTTGACCGTGAACCAACAGAAGATGTGACCATTGGGGGGTATGATATCCGCGCAGGACAAACGATTTATATCAGTCCCTATCTGGTACAGCGCAACCCCACCTATTTTGAGAATCCCGATGAATTTATCCCAGAACGATTTTATCTACGCGAGAATAAAGACCTTCCACACTTTGCCTATTTCCCATTTGGTGGTGGCACACGGGTCTGCATTGGTCAGACATTTGCCCTACACACCACATCGCTCATACTCACCAGTTTATTGCCCCATCTGCGTTTTGAACTGATGCCAAATCAGGAGATTGTGCCAGCCGCATCAGCAACTATCGTGCCAAAAAATGGCATCACCATGCGCGTTCATAAATTAAATCATGAAGGATAAACACCATGCCAGTTTCTGCTCATTTTGAAGAAGATAATCATATCGTTGTTTGGGTTTTTGACGGTAAATGGACATGGAGCGATTACTATGCCATACGGAATGATGTAAACGACAAAATCGAGGCGATGGATTTTACTGTGGATATGATTGTAGATCTGTCCAATGGCAGTTTATTGCCCCAAAACGTCCTCACCCACGCGGGGAGCGCCGCCCGCAAAGCACCGCAAAATCTTGGGATGATTGTGATTGTGGGACCAGGTGCATTTTTGCGGACATTTTTCCAATTTTTTAAGCGGACGTATGGCATCTTTCAGCCACAGCAAGAAAAAAACTTGCACATGGTCGCCACATTAGACGAGGCATACGCCATTTTGCAACAAAAGACTAATGAAAATTAAGCGATGCCAGAGGTATTAATCTCTGGCATCATCATCAACGAAAAATCGTTATATGGCTACTTTGCGGTGTAACTCAACCCAATCCACAACCGATTGTTCGAGTTGCTCAAAATCATCCAGAATGAATAATTTCTGGTGCATGGCACGGGGACTGGGGATAATCAGTTCAAATTCCTCTAACGAATAAGACAGTCGTTCAACCTCATCGGAATAGGCTTTGTGCATCTCGCCATAAGACGACATTAACCCTGCGCCAAAGGCTTTTATGCCACCAAAATCATTACCTTCACGGATAAATCCAAATTCGATGGTATACCACCACAAACTGCCTAACGACTTGCGTTCTTCTTTGGTGAATTGTAGGGCATATTGGGCAAATTTTTGGATATAATCGGCATAGCGCCGATTTGCCATAAGGGGCAAATGCCCAAACGCATCGTGCCAAATATCGGGCATGGGGGTGTAATCTATGTCTTTTTGGTCGCGGATATATTCGGTGATGAGAAATTTGCGCTCTGCCAGATGCTCAAACCATTCTTGACCATCGGAAAATTGCACAGAGGTGCTAACCAGTTCCCAACCGACCATCGCTTGCAGGGTCTTATCCATTTGGGCAAAATCGGGGATGCGGTCATGTAGCAAGCCGATTTTATCTACCCCATCCAGCCAATACTGTGAGGCATAGCGGCGGGCGATGGGTGCTTGCTTTTGCCACAGCAAGCGCCATGTTTCGTGAGCCACATCATCAAAAGTGAAAAAGGGGCGTTTTGCCATTTTCTACCTCTCCTAAAAATATAAGTAACCTACTTGTGACTATTATACAACATATTATGGATTATTTGCCCAATAATTGTGTGGGTGGTCTGATTAAATCGAATAAATCGGTCACACGAACATACGCATTTCCCGCCAATTTGCCAATCGGTTGCAGGGCGGTCACATCAATTTTATCCCCGCCAATCAGCAGGCGGTCATCCACATGCACATGCACCACGCGCCCAATCACCACATGCCCACCGCCCAAATCTATAATCTGTGCTAGTTGACATTCAAAGTGAATCGGGCTTTCCCCCACACGGGGCGGACGCACCACTGCCGATTGCACGGCTGTCAGACCCGCCATCGCAAATTCATCTACATCGGGGGGAAATTCGGTGGCGGTCAGGTTCATGGCATCTGCGATTTGTGCCGTGACAATATTCACCACAAATTCGCCCATTTCGCGGATATTATGCAGGGTATCTTTGCGCCCACCGTCTGTCCCACGTTCCGTTGGGCAAAATAACACATGGGGCGGATTGGCACTTGCCACATTAAAAAACGAAAATGGCGCAAGGTTATACACGCCAGCCTTGCTCACAGTCGAAATCCATCCAATGGGGCGCGGGACAACAGACCCCACCAATAATTTATACATGGATGCGGGAGAAATCGCTTCTGGTGATATTTCCATCGGGTTAATCCTTTTGATAGGGGTAGCAACTCGCTTTTATGGGCTTATGGAACAACTATTTTGAATTCAAATGATTTTCAAATTTCAATGGATAAGCATTTTCAAGTCAATTATCAGCTTAAAGCACCCCTATCACCCCTATCCCCCTTATCCCCACTGCGTGGAGAAAGGGGGAGAAACCCATTTTAGGGCAGGTTTTAGCCCCCGCTCCAATTTTTTGGGGAGGGGGTTGGGGGTGGGGTGAAAACACGTTTAATGATG
>DAOTUO010000289.1:0-16006 GCA_034436595.1 Anaerolineae bacterium
AAAAAATGGGTATGGCGTAGGGGCTTGCCATGGCAAGCCCGATTTTTACGGTTGGTTGCGGGGGGTTTGCCATGGCAAACCCGTACATCATGCCTATCTGATCCTAAAAATCGGCAGACCAACCCCATTTATGAGGTTTTGGTCATATACGCAGGTGGTTCACCGCCTGCCATATCTACGCAAAATCATCAAAACAACCACGGACAAGCCTTATAGCGTGTCCACTTTCTTCTAAGCGTTTGGGGAGGGGGTTGGGGTCAAAAACGCTTTTTCAAAAAATTAACCGAATGTTACTTTTTCTATCCATATGCTACTTATTATAGAGGATATTTATGGCGAATTGTTACATTCAAATACTGATAATCTGACGATAGTCCTATGCCCACCCCTATCAAAAGGGGCAGGCACAGCATATATTATGGCGCGGGTGGCGATTCGCTAAACAGATAATCCAACACATTCGCATCAGAAAAAGACGACTGGTTAAAATAAAATACGCCACTGCGTCCGCCAAAGAAAAATGTCAAGTCTTGGGCGTTATTGAGGTCGAGCGCATTCACCGCCCCTTGCGATTGTACCAATTGGCGTACTTCTTCTGCGGTCAGATTACCACCCAATTGCACCACGCCTAATGAATCGGAGAGTGCAGAATTCAGAGACCCGCCAGACCTATCTGATGCGCTCAATTGCACATCATTTTGCGATTCATCAAACTGAACTTGTGTCCCCGCCACCGATGTAATGGTCGCTTGCACATCTGCATTGGCAATCTGAATCCGTACCGAACCACTCAACACCTCCGATGTCCAGCTACTAGGACGGCGACGGCTGGTTGTATCGCCAAAGGCATCTACTTGTTCGGATGTTGACACACTCTCTAGCCCCGCCACATCCCCACGCCAGAAAAACATCGAGCCACCCGCAATTTCAAACAACGCGCCGTTGATTTCTAAATACAACACCCGTTGGCTGGGCGCAGTTTGAATGAGTACCCCATTGAGCGAGACATTTTGGTCGAGTTGGTCATCGAATAAAATCTCGATGGATTGCATGGCACTATAATCGGGCAAGTTGGGATTTCCCACTTTTAGGGATTCGATAGTCGCCTCTTCATCCACTGTCCGCAACAATTCGGCACTCACCCACCCTGTTTGATAAGGATTATCGGGCAATTGCACCCGTATCCACAAATTATCCTCTGTGCGTGCCACCGCCACGACCTCTTGGGTAGAAATAAGCGTTCCCACCACTACCGATATATTTGTAGAGGGCAGACTGCGGATATTTACGCGCCCATCCAATGGATTTATCATCACCAACCGATTAATCGTATCTGGCGCGAGGATGGCTTTATTGACCACTGTCGCCCCACCAAACACAATCAGTTTGATATTTTCGGTGGTGTTTTCTTCTGGGATATTTGCCTGAATATTCACCAATGCCACGCTAAACGGGTCTACTGTGCCATCGTCACGCACCCCCACGCGGAACGCCAAAACATCGTCTGTGGGGCGAATCTCAACCGCCGTCTGCACGGTGATTTCACCAATATCATCCACCGCTAACACCTGAATCGGCAACCCGCCACCATAGCATATCGTGTTCCAAATCACTTCTCCACACGAATCGTTGACGGCAATTACGGCAGATTTGACAAATGCCGTGCGCGTCCCACTGGAAAAAGTCACATCGCTAGGCGGGGCAAATCCATCTATCATCGGCTCAAAAAATTCACGGAAAATACTCACTGCTTGTATCCCTTGCGGGGTCTCGAAGCGGAAGGCATAGAGGCGGTTATTCAATTCAGTGATATACACTCGCCCCACCATCGGTTGCCCGCCACGAATCACCTCAAATGAAGCCGTGAGCCATTCGTGATGTTCGGCATTATAAACCCGTTGGGTATTTGTGCCACCGAGGGCAAATTCCGCAAGGATGTTATCCATCGCAGTTTGCAAATCACTCTCGTCTAATTGGGCGATAGCGGCAAGCGTCAGACGTGACGCATCGCTAATGGGGCGATACACCGTCCACGCCCCATCAGTCAGTCGTGTGGTATTTTGCCATGTCTTGATGACAGGATAGGGAATCAGTCGGTTGATAAAATCATAGCGCCAATCCGATACATCCTCTAATTGCAAACTTTGGGCATCAAAAAATTGGATGGAATTGGCAAATGACCGAAACAGCGCATCCCGATTCACCCGCGCATCGGCACGGGTATCGAGTGTGAAAACCATACCCCTATCGCCCTGTGCGGTTTGCCGATGAAACACCAAGCCATCCCCATTCCACACCACCCCGTCCGCCGTCTGATAGGTATGCGAGAAACGCAAACCCAGTTCATCCTGCCAGCGATAGGTCTGGGCGGCACTGACAAGTTTGAGGTCAAAACGGCTTTGTGCCGTCTCTAATATGCCAAAAATATCATCTGGGGCGCGGAAATAATACACATTCAGTACGGCATCACCACGCGGACTATTGGCAGTGAGCCATCCGCCCAAATCGGCAATTGAACTCCACCCCGCAGGGCGTTGAAAATTTATCCCCAAATTAATATCGGCATACCCAGCTAAATCGGGTGTGAGGGTTTGATTATCTACTACCACCTGCGCCGAATCGAAACCACTCGCCCCACCAAATGCCGTCACCAAGAAACCTAAATTATATTGACCAGAAGGCGCGGCTTGCTGTGTCCACGAAATGCCATTTTCGCCCCATGTATAGGTGATGTTTGGCTCTGGAAAGAGTCCCCCACCCGATTTGACAGAATAGCGATAACTCTGAAATTCTGCACCAACGGGGATCTGAACCGCCGCCAACGCGCCACTGGCTGTTTGGCTGATAATATCGCGTACCGTACCATCGAGATTAAAAATTATTGTGACATCGTTCCAACGCTCACTACCCACTTCCCGATAGCGCCCATTGAGCGACGCATTATCACCCGTGCGCGTGAGGTATTCAAACTCGCTTATCGTGCCATCGGTGACAACGGGCAATGTCATGGGTAGCCAATTGAAATAAGACTGATCTACACCAGATTTCCAGCTATTCACAAAATTGACGGTGGTATCGGTAACAATTTCGGTCAAAATACGGTTTTCTGCCAACCGATAGACCGTCCCATCATCACCAATACGGTCTATGGTAAACGCACCAGAGGCGATTCTGCGCCCCACAATTTCCACCGAGATGGTCGGCGGAAACACAACGCTACTCACACTCGGATATACCCGCGTGACCCGCACTTGGGGCGCAATAGCAGGATGATATGCCAGCAACGAATCATCTGCCTGCCATAAGCGCGGGGTGATGACATTATAATAATCGCGGAGCATTTGCCCCCATGCTTGTAATGGGGTGATGAGGGTATAATCACGCGCAAAATTTTTGCTTCTGGCGGGGAAATAGATGCTATAAAACGAAATACGTCCCTGCACCCGCGAGGCGGCTTGGGCATAAATACGAATATCCTCTAATGCGCCTATCACCCCACGCGCCAAACCAATCAATTGGGTATCTGAACTATAGGCGATGAGTTGTTGCATGAGGTCGCCTACATCTATCAGGTCATTTTGGTCTAAAAAGGCACTATAGGTATACGTATTGGCACGCGCCTGCCCGATGATATTGCTATAGCCGATGGGGTCGGAATTAATCACATCGGCAAACGCCGTGAGCGACTCCACCACACCGTCAAATGCGGTTAAATCGGTGAACGCCAAACTGAGATAGTCGTTATCTATCCCCTGTCGGTCTACAATATCACGCCCAATATACGCATCTACCAATGGCTCACCCAACGTTTCTAATGCCAGTGGGTTTTCGTTGAGCAATTGCGTGAGGGCGGTCATATCCACACCAGGGTCTACAACAATCTCTGGTGACGCGAATGTGTAATCGAAAAATGGCTGTACCACCATGAAATATTCGATACTGCTCATGGAACAAGCGTCATTAACCAACAAATCAAATTTTTCGATGTTGTTGGCGGTCAGAACGGCACTAAAAGCAGTCTCTAGCCCAATAAGCGAGATGCTATTGCCAGTGGATTCATCTGCGACCACCCCTTGCCATGCCGCGCCGTGTCCTGCGAGGATGACCCCATATCGCTTGGCGGGATAATTTTGGATACCCCAATGCAAAAATTGGGCGAGGGTTTGGGCATTGCCAGAATTTATCACACCCAAATCTGCCAATGGGGTGCTATCTAATGTGGCGGGGAAAATTTGCTCATGGTCGGCAGAAATATCTGCGCCAATCTCAAACAGTTGCGCCGTCTTTATATCGCCATTCGATATGTTGTACTCTGGATGACGGTCAAGCAAGGCGACAATTCGCACCGAATCGGTACTGCCACCTGCGCGTTCAAATTCATCCAAATCATTCATGACACTGGCTTCGAGGTTGCTATCGCCACCGCTATACACCAATAATGTCCACTCTGATTCATCATGTGGGGCAATCTGTGGATAGCCTGCATCCGCCAGCGATGTTTCATCTAGCAAAAAATCGGCTACCACATCTGGGGATGTAGCGGGTTCAATACTCATCGCCAACGAAAAATCACCATTGGTATTGCCATTATCCACCCCAAAACGGCTGACAATAACCGTATATTTGCCAAACGGGGGTCTCACAAACTCGATATAAGAATCGGTATTACCGTCGGCAACATCATCATTTTCTGCGATGATGTTGCCGTTGTTGTCTACTAAATAGAGGAGTGTATCGAGGTCGCCAGAAGTGGCAGTGAGGCTAACTTTGAATACAGAGTTATCGTCAAAGACGGCAATCGGCACTTCTATAAACGGGGTATTGTTATCAATGCGTCCCACAAGGCTTTGGGCATTACTAGGCTGATAAGATGTGGCAATAACCCACACGATTAACAAAAAGAGGAGTGACGCGATTGCTCGCGTCCTCCCCGTAAAAGAATTGAGAGAAAATAGTAAAGGTATCATAGGTTTCTCATGGTGTCAGGTCAATAACACAGGTTTGGCGGATATTTTGGTCGGATGAATTCACATATTCTTCTGGGGTCAATGGTGGCACAGTGTTGCATGTACCAATCAATTGTCCGCCATTATACACTTGGAAGCGCGTAGAACTGTCTACATTGAGCCAAAATGGATTGCGTGTAGAACGGAAGGCTTGGCGTGTCCGACAAATTTCCACAGGATATTCGCCAATTGGCAAATCCACATACCCCGCCACCCATACATGATAACACGCGCCCACACCGACATTTTCTTTATCGCCAAATTCCCAATCGGCGATGCTAAATATGAGTTGATTACCACTCAGTGGTGTTTGGACAAAGCGCAAATCACTAATATCCACGCTGGCGCTGGGCAGGCGGTTATAGAGCATCAAGGCACGGCTATCATAGCGGAGCAAAATGGCTGGTTCTAAATTATCTGTAGCAGTGATACCCACTTCTGCAAATGTTGTTTGGACAACTTCTTCTTCGACCACATCAATGAACATGCCATCTACCATCGGTTCTAAAATATCGGTATACACCGCTTCGGCATTTTCGCCTTCTGCGGTTTCCATCCACATGGCGTAGAAACGGGCATTGAGATAGGTGACATATAAACGACCACGCACTATCTCGCCATCACGGTCTAGGGTATATAACACAGACCGCCATGAATGATTAAGTCCGGAGTAGTTTCTGCGGTCTGTCTCGACAAAATTGTTGGTATTGGCAGTCATATCTGCCAACAATTCGGTGAGAATTGCATCGGCATCGGTGCTGGTGGTAGGGAACTCTCCAATTGCCATAAAAGTGCTATTGGCAACATCTTCATCAGATGAATAACGCACCCACACATCGCCATCTGCCATCTCTGCCGCAGACCATGTTTGCAAAACAGGATAGGTGGTGGTGTCTGCACCATCAAAATACCAATCACTGGCACTAATATCTATGGGGTCAAATAATACAAGGTCATCGCGCACAATGGCATAAAGGTCTTCAAAATTATCCAAAGATCCATCTCTGACTTCGGCGGCAAACACAAATCCGAGTGGTGGGGTGCGTTGTGCCACATAGTAGGCAAAGCCACGCCCCGTAAAATTACCCTCTGGGGTACTAGTGGTGTAATCAAATTCGAGCGCAGGTTGCCCATCCACCATGATTTCACGATAATCGCCCACGAGGGTCATACTATAATCGCGTTGGGCGGCTTCTGCGATGGTTTGCAAATCTTCTGTGAGTCCCTGATTGGGTCGAATCACATAGAACGAGAAATTACTGCTGTTATCGGGATTACTGCTCCGTAGGAAAGTGAAGCCAGAGTCGGCATTTTCTAATAACACGGCTGGCAACCACGTTTTTGGGCGTGACCACGAATAACCGAGTGTACCACGAATATTACTGCGTAAATCGGGGTTTACGCCATCGTTGTTGATAGAGACAGAGGTCGTATTGAACCCTGTCGTACCGCCAAATGTTGTGACCAGCAGACCCAAATTATAATCGCCTGTGGGGGCTGGCTCCCATGACCATTGTAGACCTGCTTCGGGCCACGTATAGGTGTTCCCAATTTGCGAGACCACACGACCATCTGCCGTCACCACATAACGGAAAGTCTGAAATTCTGCACCAGGGGGAATCGTCACAACCGCCACCGCGTTAGATTCTGTAGAACGGTTAACCACCCGTTGCACCTGTGCGGGTTGTCCCTCTGGGGGGATATTAAACACCAAACTCACATTATTCCATGTCTCTGCACCCACTTCCCGATAGCGCCCCTCTAGCGAGGATACATTTTCGGTGATATTGAGCAATTCGTTATAACTCACCACACTATCTGTAATGCTCGGTAGGGTGACATCAAACACGATTTCGGTAATATCCACCCCAGAATCCCATTCATTCACCGCCTGAAAGATACCATTGCGGATGACAGGGGTCAAAATACGTTGACTGAGCAAGCGGAAGGTTGTGCCATCCGGTTGTGCTTGGTCTACTGTAAAGTTGGTATAGGCAATATTCCGCCCCACAATTTGTTGGGTGATACTAAGTGGGTTGATATTGCTCAATTCATTGGTGGGGTAAATATTGGTGATGCTCACTTTTGGCGTAACAGGTGGGTGAAAACGATAGACCGATTCGCCCAATGACCATACTTGTGGGGTCACAGCATTATAATAGGCACGGAGCATAGACCCCCAACCTGGGAGATATGTCTCTGCCAAATATTCAGAGTCAAATTTTTGGCTACTACTAGGGAAATAAATGCTCTGGTAGGTATTGGTCTGTGAGGCGACCTGTCCGCCACCGCGTCCATAGACCACCGATTCTTGCAGAGCCGTCAGAACGCCTTGTGCAGATTCAATGAGTTCTGCATTGGTGGCAGGGTTTGCCAAAAAGATGATTTGGCGCATCAATGCACCCAAATCTATAAGTGCATCATCTCCCAAAAAGCCCGAATAGACATAAGCATTAGAACGGGCGCGACCCAGTAAGGTGCTATAGACTGCGGGCGTGGCTTTAATCACTTCTGAAAAATCATTGATTGCGCTTCTCACCTCATTATAGGCACTCAGCCGAATGAGGTTGCTGGTCAAAAACGCCACATCCGACCCTGGTCTGAGGAGAATATCTTCGTCTATGTATTTATCAATCAGGCTCAGACCAAATTCGGTTTCTGGGTTTGTCAACCCGTCTCGAATCGCATTGAGCAAAATCGTCATATCGTGGGCGGGGTCTACCACAATCTCGGGCGAGGCAATAGCATAATCAAAATAATCTGCCACGACATCAAAATATTCGATACTCGCCATTAGACACGCATCGTTGATGACCATCGCAAATTTTTCTATGCCTGCTGTTTCTTTGGCAAGGCGTAATGCTTCGCGCATTTCTGGCAGAGAGATGAGGTCTTCGCCTTCAGAGTCGTCACGGCTAACCCCTTCCCAAGCCGCCCCATGACTACCAAAGGTGATGGCATAATTATCGGCGGGATAATGCTTAAGTACCCACACCAAATATTGGGCAAAAGTGAGTCCATCGCCACTATTTACCTCGCCCAAATCGGCTAATGGTTGGCTATCTAGTGTAGGTGGGGTGGTCATACCAAGCCCTGTTATATCATTCGTCACCTCAAAGACCCGCGCCCCTGTCCATGTGGTGGCTTCGGTCAGATAATCGGGTGAACGGTCAAAAAACAGCACCACATTGATATTGCCATCGGACCCACCACCCACTTCAAATTCCTTAAAATCAATTTCAAGGCTAGGAGCGAGGTTATTATCACCGCCATAGTAAGCGATAATGGTCCAATCGGAACGTGGACGGGGTTCTATTTCTGGATACCCTGCATCCGCTAGGGCTTCATCGGAAATATCATAATTGAGGATAATGATTTCTGCTTGGGGGGCAACACGAATAATCGCCTCATATTCGCCAGAACTCGTCCCATTGACCACCCCATACCGCGTGACAATAATCAGATAGCGTCCCGCATCGGCTTGAGGAAATTCGATGAATGAGTTGGTATCGCTACCCGCCACACGGTCATCATTTTCTGCCAAAATATTGCCGTCACGGTCTACTAAATAGAGGAGGGTGTCTAAATTACCACTAATGGCACTGAGGTCAATGGTGATAAGACTACCATCTTGAGGAATATCAAATTCAATTTCGACAAATGGGGTTTCATTATCAATAACCCCAGTTTTTCGGTCTTCTGTCATTTGGGCAGATGCCATGTTGATAAAACTCGCCAGCATCAACAAGCATAATAGGCTTAAAATCCATTTTGTTCGGTTCATGGCAACCAATTACTCCTCAGTTTATTTCAGTCTGTAAGGTCATTATAACGTATATCAGCAGATATAAAAAATGGCGTGTGACGGTCATAAAACCAGTTTCACGCCATTTGTAAAACATCTATTTATCGAAAAAAATATATGGGACACAATACATCTGGTATATGCCCCATGAGGCGCTCAACTCAGGGGAATGGTGGGTTGGCTGTGCCACCGCGTGTAGAACCCAGACGTTCTTGTTGACCTGCACGCAAGCCTGCGGTAAAAGTTTCATTGACATCAATAGCAAGGGTAGCCCGTTCAAAGGCAATTTCTTCGAGCAATGCGCCTGTTTTATCCACCCAACTTTCGGGCAATTCACCCGTAAAGCGAATTTCATAGCTAAAGGTATCACCCAACATATCATAGGCAGATGGCGCAACGGTGAGTTCAATATCCACAGTAAATTCGTTCAATTCCAATGTACCTGTGCTGGTGAGTGTTTCGGTGCGGTTGGCTGTTTCCCAATCACCGACCAAATCACTCAGGCTATAGTTGAACAAAAATAATTCAGGTTGAATGATAACCACCGCATTAAAATCGGCGGTATTGGTGAGCATCATCAAATAAGTATCTTCTTCAAGTGGGGTGATAATACCCGCTTCTGCCAAGTGCAAAATATAGCCACTGCGCTCTGGTGCTGTTTGGGCATTGGTAGCAACAATCACAACCAAAAGGCTGATGATGAGTCCAAAACTGGTTAAAAATTTACGCATGATAGAACCTCTTTTGTGATAACGATGTAGACGGGTTTGTTACAAAAACCACCCGCACCGGGCGAGTGGTCTGAATCTTAATTACGAATCGGTAATCTCACCATTAACAGCAAGGAGGATTTTTACTACCACCGCGTGTTGAATCGAGACGGGCTTCGCGTCCTGCGACCAAACCAGCAATGACACCATCATTCATTTCAAAGGCGAGTGTGGCGGTGGTGAAGCTAATTTCTGCCAACACATTACCATCTTTGTCCAGCCATTCGGCGGGGACAGCACCTTCAAAGGAGATGATATAGGTGAATTGATTGGTAAGAATATCGAAGGCAGAATCGGCAACGGTGACACTCACATCAACAGCCACTTCATTGAGTTCCAAACGCCCATTGACGACAATCGCTTCAACTTCGTTGGCAAATGCCCAGTCGCCAGCCAAATCGCTGAGATTATAATTGAATAAATCGAGGGAGGGAGTGGTTAGCACGACAGAATTAAAATCGGCGGCACTTTCGATGCTCAGGGTATATGTCCCATCAATATTGGGGGTAATCACACCCGATTTTGCCAAGTGTACCATGTAACCAGTACGTTCAGATTCAATTTCTTGGGCGCTAACTGCCACAACCGATAATGACAGAGCCATAATAACTGCAATAAGAATACGAATTACTTTTGTCATGATACATCCTTTTCAGAGATACTTATTTATGTTGTTTATCTTATGTACTTACAGTGTACACTATTTATCTTATAGTGCAAAACAAAAGTAAAAGATTTTTTATTCAATTTGTGTAAAAATCCGTTAGAATATTCAAACAACGCAACAAAATACATATCAGATATGACGAAAAGAGCTGATTTTCATGTTTTCTCATCCACATACCCCCATTCGCCTATTGACAATCGCTTACCTTATAATAGGGGTTTTATTCGCCCTATACACCCCTCTATGGCAGACACCCGATGAACCCGCCCATTATCATTATATCGCCCAAATCCCTACCATCGGACTCCCCACCATAGAGACGGGCGATTGGGATAGTGCCTATTTGGATGCGCTCAAAAGCACGAAATTTGCGGATATAAATCCACAAACCTTTGCAACGATTCAATATGAAGACCATCAACCACCCCTCTATTACTTGCTGGCAACACCTGTTTATGCGATTACTAATGGCAATCCACACGCCATACGGATTTTTTCGGTGCTGATTGGGATGATTATTGTGTGGTGTGCTTATGGCATAGGACGGCTTATGTTCCCCAATTCGCCCCAAATCGCGTTAGGTGTGGCGGGGTTTGTGGCATTTCATCCCCAACACCTGCATATCATCACCTCTATCAATAATGATGTGCTGGCGTGGGCGCTGGTGGGCATATTTTTGGTGCTGGCAATCACCTACCTCAAAACAGGTAATTCCCGCCTACCATTGTTCATGGGAATACTCGTGGGGATTGCCTTCATGACCAAAGCCACCGCCTATTTCTTATTGGCGATTGGGTTACTCGCCATTTTGCTCAAACGAAAAAATTTGTTTTTGGCGATAATGCAATTCATCTCTCCTGCCGTGATATTGGGGCTAATATGGTGGATACGCAACATCGCCGTGTATGGCTTTCCCGACTTTTTGGGATTGCGGGCGCATGATGCGGTGGTGGTGGGGCAATTACGCACAGCAGAACGCATCGCAGAATTGGGCTTTGGCGGGTATCTTTCAGAATTTATGCAGACCACCTATAACAGTTTTTGGGGGCAATTCGGATGGATGGCTGTCCCCATGCCAACTTGGATTTATATCGGCATTTTGGCGCTATTGATAGTAGCTGTGGTGGGATTTTTCATCGGCAAGCGCGATGAATCACCCCAACGCGGGGTATGGTTATTGCTGACTGCCACGACACTTTTGGCGGTGGTCGCCTATGTATACTATAACAGCGAATTTGTGCAATATCAGGGGCGGTATATGTTCCCGTTGCTAATTCCCTTGGGGATAGGGCTGGTGGTGGGCATAGATAATTGGCGCAAGTTATTTTTTGGGGCAATAAAGAACAGACTTGCGCCATATCTCACTGCTGTGCCGTTTTTGCTACTGGCGGTATTGGATATTTATCTGATATGGCGCGTGATTGTGCCGAATTTATAGACATCTAGCACTCATTGAATAATTTGTTAATTTTTTGCTTCCATTCAAAATCAAATACCATGTGAAATTCTACCATATGGTATTTGCTAAATCCTTGTCCTAAGTCTTCCCAACGAATTTTTGCGCCTTCGCGGTTGCATATTTTGAAGATTTCTTGCTTATAGCGGGTGTCATCATTACCACTTAGATGAGAGCCTTTGGTTTCTAACACATAAACGGTGCTATATTCTTCGGATTCCCGCTTATGTGCAGTGACGAAATCGGTAAATATACGGTTATTACGCCACCCCTGTAAGCTATATTTTGCACCAACTAAGTGACGATACCACCATAACAAGTTATGTTGCTCATCTAAATAAAGGGCTACTGCCTTTTCAGTATCATTAAATAGGCGCTCTGGTATCTCCTCAAATAATGACCGTTGAACTGGCTTATTATTGCTACGCACTAACACCTTTTCATCCTGTTGCATCGTAATAGATTTTGGCAAAGCATAATCAGTCATTTTTTCTAAGAAAAAGATAATTTCGTCATCCTCAATCCGCCTCAAAAATGTTTCACCTGCCAAGCCAATAGAATCTATTTCATCGGCAAAATAGCCATCAATCTGTTTGCTGAGAAAACGACGCAATTCCTCAGAGATTTCAACGGCACGGTTGGCAATTTCTGCTGGTGCATAACTCTCTTTGAGTTTATTTATCATCGTATTAACAACCCGCCATGCTCGCCATTCGTTGGGAATAATATCGCCAATTTGCCGCACAAAATAATCGGGTTTTAATTCATTACTGCGTTCAACTTCTTCAAAATCACGTTGAAATAACGGATTATAAGATGAATTACCCAACCCTAATGTCAGGCGATGTTCTTGTGAGCGCGAAGTAGTTTTATTAATTTGAAACCCATCTAAACTCAACTCATCCCAGTGGATATGAGGCGCAACATCCATGATATAGCTGATAGGGCGAATATCATCGCCCTCACGTACCACAAAGCGAGGCAAGTAAATTGTCCAATCAGAAAATTCTTGACGATAAGGGATTCTAATCATATCACCACCAGCATCAGAATCTTTTACGACATGACTGGTTAAATCGTCTAAACCTTCTATCCTAAACCCATTAGCAATTGCCTCGACAACAGCTTTAGGGGCTTGTTGATGGCAAAATACATAACTCTCATCAAGTGCCAAAATACCTGTTTTTTTAGCATACGGTTGGCGCAAAATTCGTCCGACTAACTGTTTAAGACTGGTAGTAGATTTTGTGTTATTCAGCAATACCAACACATAAGCAAATGGACAATCCCATCCCTCTTGCAAGGCATTTTTAGTAATAACATATTGAATAGGGCATGTCTCCGAGAGTAAATCTACATCCTTTAATTCATCTATATCTGCCGATTTTATGGCAATCGCTTGTGGGGATATACCTTGTTGAATCAGATAATCACGCGCATTATTGGCATGAATAAATTTTCCTGTATCCTCTTTTTTACCAGTTCGTTCCACACTAATCACTGCAATGGGACGAATATAAGGATTCCCATTGTTTTTATAAATTGTTGCCTCATGGGTAAGATATTTAATCTTCTCAACACCTGCAAGTAGTGTGTTTTGCCATTCTACACTGTCTTTTGTGGTCACATGCAAGTCGAGTTTTATCATCTCTTCTTGATGTAATTCCTGCCCACTCACATTAACCAATATATTACTCTCTGGTTTTGGTGTGGCAGATAGCTCTAACACGAAAGATGGATTAAAATCTTTGCGTGTCTCATGCGAGAGTTCACTACTAGCACGATGCGATTCATCTAAAATTACTAACGGCTTAAGCAATCGAATCACATTACCCAAACTCGGCTTAATTGTCACACCAAAAAACTGGTCTATCCCACCTTCAAATGCCAAGTTGGGAATTTGTTCATGCAATGCGCGATGTTCCGATTGATTGCCTTCATTAGGAAAAAAGTTCATAAATCCGCCTTGCCCCTTAAACAGATTCAGTTCTTTTTCACGATTTTTGCGGTTGCCACTCTGCAACATCAACAATAAAACCACAATATTTTCTTTCACATCTGATTGTGTGAACAAATCGCCTTTTTCGACAATGAGTGTTTTACCACCACTGGCTTTATCCAATGTATGCCGATAAACGTGTCGTTTATCACGCAAAGCAGTAAGGGTTTGTTGAAAAATGGCTTTTGTTGGCACAATCCATAATACTAAGCCCGTTTGCTCCTGTTGAAATTTGTGCTGAATCAGTTCTATTGCCCGCCCCGCCAAATAAGTCTTACCACCGCCCGTTGGTACTTTGAAACAAATGTGAGGAACACCTTCACCTAAGCCATTTTCATAAGACTTATAAGTGTCCCGCCCAATTACCTGCTCCCAAGCCTTACGTGGAACATCATAAGTAACATTTCCACGCAATTGTGCTGGAATTTGTTGGAGAATAGCTTCATGTGTTATGAGTGCATTTAAATAATCAGTTAGGCGGTCTAATACTCGTTGTTGATAATCTTTAATTTGCATCGCGCCGACCCTGATACTTGTAAATTTCATAGGGCAACCTTAAAAATTCGACCCCATATTGACGAAGATAATGGTCATCTACAAACCCACTTGGAGCATAAACTAGTCGTTTTTTGCCACCTGCAAACGGCAATGCTTTGAGCATATATAGTGTTAACCCCGTGTTCATCAGATAATCCCAATCTTGTTTGTAATAGAGGAACACATGATGCTCATCGCTCTCACCAATATAATTGATTTCGCGGTCAATACGCGATTCATCAAATTCCCCACCTGTCGCCATATAAAAAATGAGCCGCGCCAAATTATTATAGCTGGGCAATTCGTTATTATTTTCGGCAAACAGTGCCTCAATATCAAATGGCTTACCCAATTCAAAATAACTGAATGTGCCACCAATGCCCTCGCGCAACCGCTTATTTTTGGCAGATGGCACACCTGCAATCACACGGCGCACACGCTCGGCGGTTAGGCTATTAGCATAATCTTCCATCTCAATAAGGACAAATTTGCGATTGCCACCATCCTCTTTATTGAGGTCTAGCACCGCATGAGCAGTCGTGCCACTCCCTGCGAATGAGTCCATGATGATAGCTGATTCATCTGGCGATGTGACCAGTTTTAAGATACGTCTAATAAGTTTTGTCGGTTTAGGTGTATCAAATGCCATATCACCAAATATATCTTTGAGTTCAAAACCAGCCTCATCGGTAGTCCCCCCATCTTCATAATTCCAAAAATCAACGGGAACTAATCCACCATCAGACTCCGATAAAAATACCTTCAGGCGTGGATATTTCGCATTACCATTTTTACCCCACCAAAGTCGGTTTTCTTCTATATGGCGCTCATATTCTGAGTATTCATATTTCCATGCGTGTGTTGGGTGTCTTATTATATCGCCTGTCAAGGGGTTAGTAAGGTCGTATACTAAGTTAGGACGTTTTTCTTTTATAGCTGGATTAACATAAGAGGCACTTGTCCATACGCCTCTTGGATCATTATCTGGGTTTTTATAGATGGCATCAGATTTTTCCGTGCGCGGATCGCGTAAGTTATCTAGTGTTGTTGAGCGTCTATAAACAAGAATATAATCTTTCAACGAGTAAAACATCTTGGCATTATTACTTCTAGTATATCGCTTCTCCCATGCAATATTCGCTACAAAATTATCCGCCCCAAAAATCTCATCCATCAACAAGCGTAAATGATGGACTTCATTATCATCAATACTCACGAAAATCACCCCATCATCACGCAACATCTGGCGCAATAATTTGAGGCGGGGCATCATCATACATAACCATTTATCGTGGCGTTCCATATCATCTGTGCCAACCACACTCCCCAACCATTCCCGATGAAAAGGGCTATTGACAGCATCATTATATTGCCATCCCTCATTGCCCGTGTTATATGGCGGGTCTATATAAATACATTTCACCCGTCCTTCATACACAGGGAGTAGGGCTTTGAGGGCGCGTAAATTATCTCCATGTACAATCAAATTGTCATTGAGGCTAGGGGTAGTCGAAAGTCCATTGCCTTTAACAGGGTTTAATTCACTGTATGGCACAATGAGGTGATGATTTTCGACATAATGCTTGCCACGAAAATTGATAGTAGGCATAATTTTTTACTCCCCAAACTAAATGTATGTACATTTGAATTAGAATTTTAGCACAAAATTCTAATTTTGAGCCACCTTATTTGGGGAGTTAACAAAAATTGATTATTGTTATTAGTAACATTCGCTATGTAATTATAAAAACAGCCCCTATCCCCCT
>DAOTUO010000290.1:0-3259 GCA_034436595.1 Anaerolineae bacterium
GCTTTAAGCTGATAATTGACTTGAAAATGCTTATCCATTGAAATTTGAAAATCATTTGAATTCAAAATAGTTGTTCCATAATATCAGAAAATATCAAAAGCACCTATCATCCGCAGACAAGATGAACGGTGCGAGTCGCGTGGTAGATTTGTGAAACGTATCAAATTAATCAGTACATCAGACTAAAAAAGACCCCATGTGCAGGGTCTTTTGATTTTTGGTAGATACCAAACTTATTTTGGACTCATGCGAATAGCGCCGTCCAATCTTATCGTTTCGCCGTTGAGCATAGGGTTTTCGATGATAGACGATACCATCAGACCATATTCGCTCGGTTCACCGAGTCGTGACGGGAACGGGACTTGTTGCCCCAACGACAAACGGGCTTCCTCTGGCAATGCCGCAAGGAGTGGTGTATTAAACAGACCAGGGGCAATCGTCACCACACGGATACCACTCCGCGCCAAATCACGGGCGATAGGCAGTGTCATGCCCACAATCCCGCCTTTAGATGCCGAATATGCCGCCTGCCCAATCTGACCATCATACGCCGCCACCGATGCCGTGTTCACAATCACCCCACGCTCGCCATTGGCATTAGGGGTATTGGTTTCCATCGCCGTTGCCACCAAACGGATACAGTTGAATGTGCCGATGAGGTTAATTTTGATGACGGTCTCAAATATCTCTAGTGGATGCGCCCCGTTTTTGCTGGTGGTACGCATTGCCATCCCCACCCCCGCGCAATTGACCAAAATATTCACCCCGCCAAATGCCGATTTTGCCACATCTATCGCGCTCTGAATATCTGCCTCGCTGGTGACATCGGCTTTGGCAAAACGGGTCATATCGCCCAATTCTTTGGCGACTATTTCGCCACGCTCGGCATCACGGTCTACAATGACCACATTTGCCCCAAGCGATACCAACCGTCTCACACTAGCTTCGCCCAATCCCGATGCGCCACCCGTTACAAGTGCTGTCATGCCCTTAAATTCCATTTGTAAAAACTCCTTATGGATACGCAATAATCAATTTTTTACCCTTGTGATTATAGCGCCAACGCGGAAAAAATGGATGAGTAGTCTCTCAATATTATTTGTGACGGGGGAGCATAAAGCTGTAGGTGAACCACAAAATGCTGAATGCCAGTGAGGTCATGACCAAAACCATCACAGTGGCATCGTCATAACGGAGTGCCTGCACCGCATCATAAATGGCGAGGGGCATGGTTTGGGTGCGCCCCGGAATATTGCCTGCGACCATCAGCGTTGTGCCAAAATCGCCCAATGCCCGTGCTGTTCCCAATATAAACCCCGCCAAAATACCCCGCCGTGCGATGGGGATGGTCACACTGAACAGAAGGCGTAATTCCGATGCACCGTCTACTCGTGCGGCATCCTCAATTTCTTTTTCCACATCGGCAATCGCCGCCCGTGAGGCTTGTATCATCATGGGTAAGCCCGCAATCGCCCCCGCAATTGCCGCCCCCTGCCATGTAAAAATCACCCGCAAATTGAGCGCCTCATACAAAAAACTGTTTTTACCCAATCCAAGTAATAAATAATAACCCACCACCGTTGGGGGCAAAATGAGGGGTAAATTGACCAGTGTCTCTAAGATTAATTTACCCCGAAATTGCCAACGGGCGAGGATATATGCCAATGTTAGCCCCACCACCAAGATAAATATGGCAGATAGGGCGGTTGTTTGTAAAGATAACCACAGTGGTCGCCAATCAGTCATCTTGTGTAAAGGCATCCTCATTCGGTAGGATAAATCCATAACGGCGCATGATTTCTCTGCCAGCCTCACTATTCACGAACAGCGCAAATTGACGGGCTTCTGCCTCATGTTGGGTGGTATTGATGACCGCTAATGCCTGAATGAGCGGGTTATGCAATTCTTCTGGCAACAATACCCATTTTCCATCGGTGGGTATGCTCAACGACAAGGCGACCAGCGCAACATCCGCGTTTCCAGATTCGGCATATTGTAGGGTTTGGGTGATATTTTCACCAAAGACCAGTTTATCTTGTAGCTCATCCCACAATCCCGCCGACTGCAATGCCTCACGCGCCGCCACCCCATAGGGTGCTGTTTCTGGATTGGCGATGGCGATGTTGGTGATGGCTGGATTGGTTAAATCGGCTATACCCGATAATTCTAGCGGGCTATCGGCACGAGTCCACAGTGTAAGTCGCCCGATGGCATATACCGCACGGGTATCTGTGATAACGAGGTTTGCTTCTTCTAGGGTATCTACAAACGATTCATCGGCAGAGACAAACACATCGACAGGCGCACCCTGCAAAATTTGTTGGGTCAATTGCCCAGTTGAGGTAAAATTAAAATCTACACCAATGCCCGTAGATTGGGTGAATACTGCGCCTAATTCGGTAAAGACAATCGTAACATTGGCGGCGGCAGATACCGTTAGCCGTACACTATCGGGTGATTCGGTTGGGATGATAGTCTCATTTGTGCCACACGCAGATAATACAATGAGTAGCACAAATATAAATGGACGATATGGGTTCATTTTATGCCTCCCGAAAATAATTGGTCGCACTGATTTAACCACGGTACAATCGCTTGTAATTGGGCTATCGTAAAATGGCGTACTAGTCCCTCTATGCCAATTTCCACCGATGTATTTTCACCTTGCAAGCGTGCTAATTCGGCAATACAGGCTTGGCGCTGGCGCTGAATAATGGCATTTGGGGAACGGTTGAGGTGATAGGTGACGTATAACCGACTGAGAAATTCCACACGGATTTTGCGGACACTCGGTGATGGATACGGCTCATCGAGCCATTCTTCTAGGGTGAGTATGCCATCGTCTGTGAGGGTATAGCGGGTGCGGGGCGGGGCATTTTCTGTGATAATTTGGTCGCCAATTACTGTGCCTTGCGCCTCTAATCGCTTTAGCACATTATAGATTTGGCTGGTACTCAGTTTCCATATCCTGCCCAAATGCGCCACATCGCCAAAATAAGATAAAATGTCGTAGCCATGCTTTGGTGATTCTGCAAGCAAACCAAGAATCACATTATCGGGGGTCAGTGCGCTCATTGCCATTGCTCCATCATAGAGTTATTCTATTCTATGATGGAATAGCAAGATATGCAATTATTTCTCACAAAAGGGTAATCGCATCAAACACCGAATAAACCCAAAAGGATTTATTCGGATGTAGGGCAAGCTATTGCCCCTGTCAAAACACCTTGCTTCCTAACAATATCTATATTTTGGTGTC
>DAOTUO010000291.1:0-16887 GCA_034436595.1 Anaerolineae bacterium
TTAGCCAGTCGATCGGTGCTTGGTACAGGCGGTTTAAGGTGCGGTAACTGCCCCCTTTTTCTGTCCAGCGTGATAGTCCAAGCAGGGTCGCGCGATTGGGGATACATGGCATCGCAAAAATCAGATGGCGCAGTTGGCGCAAAATCGTCGATGAAAGGCGTGGCTCAAGGCAGATCAGCAGTGGTATAATCTCGGTCATGGGTTTTCTTGTCTCGTGTCGTGCTGAGAAACAACACTTTACTTGAAAACCCTACCATTTTATCCCCCCATTTTGGCAAAGGTATTGAGTAAAAGGGGGTATTGACCCTGCTGGTATTTTAGAAAGAATCGGCGCAACCTTAAAGAGTTTACAACGAGTTTACCAAGAAAACCCTCAGGCGATTACAATTCTGATTATGCAGGATATTGCAATGACTGCACGCGCAACACAAGATTTAGCGATTAGCTCGCAAATTGTGACTTATATCTTTAGTATACAATCTTTGTTACAAAGCGAAATTGAGCGTCTCCGTCTGTTTCAAATCATGCAAATTTGATATGCTTATAACATGGTATCAAAAGATTTTATAAGAAATATCACGAAAAGGTATTCATCCTCATGACCAAACCGCCCATACTCACTCTCTATTCGCCATATCATGTGCTTCATGCCCCGCGTGGCGAGTTTTTGCATGGGCGTATTGTCCCCTATTACGAAATGCCCAGACGCATGGATGTCATTCATCAGGCTGTCACCACATCCGATTTATTTGATGTACATGAATGTTCGCCAACAACGTTACATCCCGATAATCTGCATCCTATCCATGACCCAGAGATGCTTACCTATTTGGCATCGTTGGCAGAAGGGTCACAAGCCCGTATCCGCGCCGATTATGCCGTGTATGGCATTGCCGACCAATTGACCGATGATGAATATTACTACGAGTCTATTTTCCATACGCCAGACAACACTAAATCGGGGATACATAACCCGCCCAAGTTGTATTTGAGCGATAGCACCTGCCCATTGGGCAAAAATACATGGCGTGCGGTGATGGAATCGGCTTCACTGGCAGTGATAGCAGGAGCAACCCTGACCAATCCCGATAAACGCGCAGATAGGCAACGGATATACGCCTTGTGTCGCCCACCGGGGCATCATGCAGGGCGCGATTTTGTGGGAGGGTATTGTTATGTGAATAATGCCGCACTTGCCACCGAGAGAGCATCAGAACTCGGCAAAGTGGCGATTTTGGATGTGGATTATCATCATGGCAACGGCACACAAGATATTTTTTACGATAACCCACACGTATTTTTTGCCTCTATTCATGCCGACCCGACCATAGATTATCCGCATACCACAGGCTATGCCGATGAAATTGGGCATGGGGCAGGAGTGGGGACAACCCTCAATATCCCACTGCCACATGGCACAGACGATGAGGCTTATTTTGACGCACTCGCCCGTGCCATCCGTGCCATCCAAGATTTTGGCGCACGGGCATTGGTGGTGTCACTCGGATTCGATACCTATATCAACGACCCAATGGGCGCATTTACGCTCACCATCCCTAGTTATGAGCGTATGGGGCGCATGATTGACGCGATGAACCTGCCCACCGCTTATATCCAAGAGGGTGGTTATGCGGTGGATGAATTAGGCATATTGGCGACCTCATTTTTTAGCGGGGTATTGGCAGATGGATAACGAAATCCTCGTTGGCAAGCAATTTGACGATTATCTGATTACCGACCATATCAAAGCGGGTGGTGTGGCAGTGGTGTATAAAGCCAGAAAAGTCGGTGAGCCACTCACTATCCCGCCTGTGGCAATCAAAGTGCTACAAATTAGCTGGGCAGAACATGAGGAGGTGGTGTATCGGTTTTTGCGTGAGGGACGCATTATGCAAAAACTCCAGCACCCGCATATCATCCCGTTATACGATTTTGGCATGTATCAACGTCGCCCTTATATCGTCATGGAATATTTGGCGGGGGGTAGTTTGGCAGACCGTTTGCGCCAAGACCGTGGCATGACACTCGTCACCAGCGCTCATATCCTCAACCAAGTGGCAGATGCCCTCGATTTTGCTCATACCAAGCATGTGATTCACCGTGACCTCAAACCCGGTAACATTTTATTGGGCGATGAAACCGATAAGTTTGCTATGCTCACCGATTTTGGCATTGCACGGGTTTTGGAGCATACCGTCCTCACACAGGGCGGGGTGATGCCAGGGACACCGCATTATATGTCGCCAGAACAAGCACGGGGCGCAGAACGCCTAGACCGTTTTTCTGACCTCTATTCGTTTGGTGTGATTGCCTATCTCATGGCGGTGGGACGCTTGCCCTTTGGTGGCGAATCGTTGGTGATTATCAACCAGCACCTCAATGCCACCCCACCCCCACCCACCTCATTAAACCCAGATTTACCGCGTGCTTTAGATACTGTGTTGCTTAAAATGCTCGAAAAAGACCCCAAAAATCGCTATTCCAGCGCCCGTGTTTTTGCAGAGGCATTTGCACAGGCGATTGCAGGATACGAGAACGTGGTGGTTAAACTCACCACCCGTAAAAATGATGATGTGGGTGGTGGGTCGCCACCGAGCCGCGATGCCCAAAATCCAGACGCACGAATATCACCCCAAAATACCCAAGATAACCGTTTTTTGTGGGTACTCATTGGCGGTTTAGTGTTGGCATTAGCGATTATCGGCGTATTATTGGCGCTCAGTCAGTAATCTGAATGGTCATTATGTAGGGCTTCATATTGTTGTCGATACGGTGCCATAGTAAAATAGTCGGGTAAAATATTTACCCTATCACAATCAATGTGGACACCTACCATGACTTATTCTCGGATGGGATTATTTTTGTTGGTGATTGCGTTCATCGCCTTCATCAGTTTAGGCTTGCCCGATGGATTGTTGGGTGTGGCGTGGCCCTCCATGCACCAAAGCCTCGATGCGCCCCTCAATGCGCTTGGTGTCTTGGTCATCGGCGTGACGGCGGGTTATGTGATGAGTACCGTTTTGAGCGGCAAATTGGTCGCATTACTCGGCATTGGCAAATTATTGGCGATTAGTTGCGCGCTCACGGCTACCGCGCTCATCAGCTATACCATTGTCCCCATTTGGTGGATGGCGATGCTCACAGGGATCATGGCGGGGTTGGGCGGTGGCGCGATTGATGCCGCACTCAACAATTATATTTCGCACAATCATCGAGCATTGCTATTTTTGCTCCATGCCATGTTTGGCATTGGCACAACGGCGGGTCCGCTCATCATGAATACCGCCCTCAATACCACTACATGGCGCTCTGGTTATTGGGTGGTCGGCGGATTTCAAATCCTCTTAGCATTGACCTTTTTGCTCACGGCGCACTTGTGGGATAAAAACGCAATCCTCACCCATGACGATGCTACCAGCAAAAAAGCCGTCCCGCCAGCACGCCTGCGCGATACCGCAAAAATGCCTGTGGTGTGGTTTGGCGTGGCATTTTTTCTGTTGTATACCGGCACAGAAGCCAGTGTGGGGCAGTGGAGTTATACCCTATTCACCCAAACACGCAACACAGACCTCAATACGGCGGCATTTTTTATTGGGGCATATTGGGGTGCGTTCACCTTTGGGCGGGTGGTCAGTGGGTTGATTGTGCGCGTCATTTCTGAGCATCTTTTCATGCGCCTAAGCATGATTGGGTTGGTGGTGGGCGAATTAATCATGCTCATCAACATCAACGATACGCTTAGTTTGTTGGCATTGCCCCTGGTGGGATTTTCTGTCGCGCCCATGTTTCCGTCTATGGTGGGTAGCACACAAGACCGTCTCCCACCGCAACACGTTGCCAATGCCATCGGCTTTCAGATTGGGGCGGCGGGGCTTGGTGGTGGTGTGATTGTGGGATTGGGGAGTCTCATCAGTGGGGTGTTTGGATTAGAGGCGATTTTTATCTCGAATCTGATGTTTGCTATCGCCATTTTTGTGCTGTATGAACTGATTCACGCCCAAACATTCAGAAATGCAAAATTAGCCACTGGTTAGCTCCGCTTTGCAGGTCGCAACGGTCAATTGGCGTAATTTTTCGGTGTCAATATTGCCATTGATGATGAGCGCGTTATATATTTCTGCGACTTGCGCCACAGGGGGCGACATCGCATGTGGACGGCGCGGCATCTATTCTCACGGGGATTACCACCAATGAGTCTATGCGGTGTAAAAAATCGGTGCGGATTCAGGATTTATTTGTGTTGCCTGTTGTTTTAACAACGTAATCGCAAAATTATCCCACAAGGGACGGCATATAAGGCTTGTCTGTAGTTGTTTTTTATCTTTTGCCCGTTTTTTTCGTGCTTGTGTGTCATTTTGTGGCTGACATACGAGGCTAACGCCTTGTAGGGACGCGATTAAAGGCTTGTCCGTAGTTAAAAAGACAAAGTATGATAAAAATAGCGTGTATGTTATCTGCCGACGGGCGGTTCACCGCCTGCCATATCTTACGCAAAATCATCAAAACAACTACGGACAAGCCTTATATCATGTCCACTACCCTATGTCCCATTGCGTGGGAAAAGGGGCAAGGGAGATAGGGGTTGGTTTTGCTGGTAAGTTGCACCTCATGTTGCGCCCCTACCCTACAGCAATGCTAATTTGCCCTAGCCACCACCGATTAATCTATGTTTAAGGCAAACTCACAATTTTGGAAAAGGTCTGTTTTAGGGTGACATATAACGACTGATAAATCGGATAGAGCACCTGATAAGCCGTTGTCTCCGTTGTCGGTTCTACGATAGCCCCCGTTTGGATGGTCGCCGCACATGCCTCTGCTACCGATTCATACGCGCCCACGCCGACACTTGCCAGCAATGCCGCCCCAAATGCACCGCACTCGGTGGTGTTGATATTGACCAATGTCGCACCCAATACATCCGCGATGATTTGTTGCCATATCGGGGATTTTGCGCCACCACCACTAATACGGATTTCGTAATGTGCAGGTAGGCTGGTCTCTGCGATGAGCGTAAAACTATCTTTTAGCCCATACGCCACACCTTCCAACACGGCGCGGGTCATGTGGGCGCGGGTATGGCGGGTTGTGAGTCCGATAAATGCCCCGCGTGCGTTGGGGTCGGGGTGAGGGGTGCGCTCACCCGTGAGATAGGGCAAGAAGAATAGTCCCTCGCTCCCCTCTGCAATCATGGCGCTCTCTGCGAGCAGGTCATCAAATGACACATTGGGCGCAAGCGTATCCCGATACCACTGCAAGCTACCCGCCGCGCTCAACATCACCCCCATAAAATGCCACTGATTGGGGACAGCATGACAAAAAGCGTGTAACCGCCCTTGTGATTCATAGCCATATTGATTGAGCGGGGCAAATACCACGCCCGATGTGCCGATGGTGATGCCGATTTTATCTGGCGAAACACATCCCATGCCAATCGCGCCCGCCGCTTGGTCGCCACCACCCGCGATAATCGGTGTCCCTGCGGATAGTCCCGTTAGACGACTGGCTTCGGCGCTGATTGTCCCCGTGATTTCTGTGCCTTCATATAAACGGGGTAGCCATGTGGCGGGAATATCCAACGCGCCCAACACATCATTAGACCATGTGCGTTCCGCGACATTCATAAGGAGCGTCCCAGAACCGTCTGCCATATCCATCGCATAATCACCACTCAGGCAATAACGGATATAATCTTTTGGCAACAAAATATGAGCGCATTGGGCATAAATATCGGGTTCATGGTCGCGTACCCATACAATTTTTGGGGCGGTGAAGCCAGTGAGGGCGCGGTTGCCTGTTAATTGAATGAGGCGTTCCGCGCCGATTTTTGCTGTGATATGGTCGCATTGGGCTTGGGTGCGTTGGTCATTCCACAAAATCGCAGGGCGCAACACACGCCCCGCCGTGTCTAACATCACCAGCCCGTGCATTTGCCCTGTTAAGCCGATAGCGCGAATATCTGCACCTGTCAGGTTGGCACTGGCGAGTGCATCTTGAATCGCGCTCACGACACCATCCCACCAATCACCCGGATTTTGTTCACTCCACAACGGATACGGATGATTGCTCGGTTGCGGTGTGCTACCCAACGCCACGATAGTGCCTTTTTCATCAATAATCAATGCTTTGGCGCTGGTGGTGCTAATATCTATGCCCATGAAGTAAGTCATCAACGCACCCCAAGTAATAACTCGATGGTGAGTTGGTCAAGTTTTTCGTATGGCAAATTTTTCGCGCCGAGTGCATCACGGTCAAAAGTCGTATTGCGGAGTTGGCTCACGGCATCTTTGCTATAGCCCGCGCCTAAATAGGACAATGTTTCGTCTGTGGTGGTGATTTCTGCTAATAGGGCTTGAATTTCTGAGTCGGCGTTAAATTGTTGTGCCTTTTCTTTGAGGATGAGATACGTCCGCATACAGCCACGCGCAAATTCTTTGACATCCTCATAACCTGAACTGCGGAAGGCGTGGGCATCGAAATGGCGTGGGCTAGAATAACCGACATCTTCTAAAAATTTGACCAAGTAAAAGGCTTGCTTAATCATGACACTGCCAAAACGGAAATCTTGGTCGTAGCGCCCAAATAATTGGTCATTGAGGTCAATATGAAACAGCTTATTCGCGTCCCATGCCATCGCCACACCGTGCAAGAAATTTAACCCTGCCATGTGTTCGTGGGCGACTTCTGGATTTAACCCCACCATCTCGGAATGGTCTAACGTGCCGATGAATCCGAGGGCATCGCCAACGGTGGGCAGATAAATATGACCACGCGGTTCATTGGGCTTGGGTTCTAGCGCAAATTTGAGATTGTAACCTTGGTCAATGACGTATTCGGTCAAGAAATTGAGCGCATCCCGAAACCATTTGAGGGCATCGGCTGGATTTTTGCTACTATCGGTCTCTGTGCCTTCGCGTCCGCCCCAAAATACGTATGTTTCTGCGCCCAATTCCACGCCCAAATCAATGGCGTTCATGGTCTTTTGCAAGGCATAGGCACGCACTTTGGGGTCGTTGGATGTGAACGCGCCATCTTTGAAAACGGGGTGGCTAAATAAATTGGTGGTCGCCATTGGCACGACTAACCCCGTATCGGTGAGTGCTTTTTTGAAATCTGCCACGATTTGGTCGCGTTGGGCTGGTGTGGCATCAATCGGCACGAGGTCGTTATCATGAAAATTGACCCCCCATGCACCGACTTCCGCGAGCATGTGTACAATTTCGACGGGCGAAAGGGTTTTGCGGGTGGCATCGCCAAAAGGGTCGCGTCCCGTGTTGCCGACTGTCCACAATCCGAATGTAAATTTATTTTCTGTGCTAGGTGTATATTTTGTCATGCTGTTTAATCCTTATTAACATCAATTATAGATAAGGTATACCGTTGTTTTGCCTATTTTCATCACAAAAAATGCGTATGGTGTGTGGATGCGCTATATCCGCGTCCACACGAGCCCAAAATCCGCAATAGGCGTGTAGGGACGGCATATATGCCGTCCACAATGAGGAGATAGAGGCTGATTTTTAAGGTGCTATCACGGCATGTAAATTTGGAAATTACCACTGGTCTGCAAGAGTGCCATCAAGTATAGCAGTCCATCGTAATACCGATATTGCCCTGTGGGGATGGGTGTCTCCCAAAATTCTTCGATAAAATCCCAGACGAATGGCTCCGTGGATGCCAGTGTTGCCACGGCGTTCATGGCAATTAAGCCAGTAGAACGGTGTTGATTGCCCTCTGGTGTGCCATCAATCTCAAACCGTGTATTATAACGCCCAATCCCCAAATCGTGAAAAAAGCGTAGGTAACGGTTGGTCTGTTCGACTTGCCATTCATCCGCCTTAAACCACGAATAATCCATCGCAATCATCATGGCAGTACGCCACGAATCGGCATAAAATACGCCCCCATAATCTCCCATCGGGCGGGGTTCGCCTGTAAATTCGGTATAATTAGAGCTTAACCCTGTGACAGGATGGGCGGCATCACGCCAATGTTGACGGGCGGCATCTATCGCTTCTAGCCAAAAATCGTTATCTTGGGTCGCCAAACGCGCCCAAATTTCATAATAATGGGGTGCTTGATAGGACGGGTCGGTGAATTGGCTCATTTGACCCAATTGTGGCACAAATACGGCTAATTTTGTATCGGCATCGAATAAATTGGTCGCCAGCGGGCTATTGCTGTCCGCCATGTGGAGCATGGTATTGAGGATAGATTGTGCTTCTGCTTCATAATTAAAAATGCCTTCACCATTGCCCCAACGGGCGGAGGCAAAAAACAGCGCGGTCACATACCAAATTTCGCCATCAGAGGCGGGGTTGTTATCTATACAATCACCATCGGTGCGGGCGTGCCAGCAAAAATAGCCTTGCCATGGTCCCTCTTTATGATAGAGATACGTCCATGACCATTTCCACAGGCGGTTAAATTCCTCTTGTTTATCTAGTTGAACGGATAGCATCATGCCATAAGAAATGCCTTCGGTGCGAATATCGTCATTATTCACATCTATGATGTATGCCATAGCATCTCCAACGGGATAATACACGCGCTCATTGTCATCATCGCCATAAAAAAGTTGTTGAAATACCGCGTCAATACGGGCTTGGATTTCTTCATCAGAAAGTCCCCATTCTGCCAATATATTGCGATATTCCCCAGAGAAAAATGCCCCTTCATCGGGCAATTGCGGTGCGTCTTGTGCGCTCACGATACTCAATCCTGCTATAAGGAGAAATAAGCTGACCAAAAGTTTTAGGTTCATGATATGTATTTTTGCCTTTCAAATTTTGACGAAATTAGTGATTTATCCCCCACCCCACCCCCACTTTGTGGAGAGGGGCTAAAACCACCCTACAAAATGATTTGCTCCCCCTTTCTCCATGCAATGGGGAAAGGGGGCTGGGGGGATAGGGGATATATTTACGAAACCAATTCCACCGTCACGGGGGTTTCATAAACAGGCGTAACGGGTTGCGTTGCGGTAATCTGGAACCATGCCTCTTGGCAAATTTCTTCTGATGAACTGCCAATCATGATCCCAATATCACCCGCTTCGACCACATATTTCATATCACGGTCATAAAAAGCCAGATGGCGCACATCGAGTTCAAACGTGAGTTGCGCGGTTTGCCCCGCTTGCAGATGCACCCGCTTAAATCCCTTGAGTGCCTTCACAGGGCGCGTCACGCTGGCAACGGGGTCAGATACATACAGTTGCACTACCTCATCCCCCGCGTGTATGCCAGTATTTTTCACCGATACCTGCACTTGAATGACATCAGCAGCAGTGGCTTGTGTGGCGCTTAGGCGAATATTGCTATAGTCAAATTGAGTATAGCTCAAGCCATAGCCAAATGGATATAACGGCTTTGCACTCATATCGGCATAATCGCCATGCCAATGCGAGCGCCCACCAGAGGGTTTATGTGCGTAATAAATCGGCACTTGTCCAACATGGCGTGGTAGGGTAACAGGCAAGCGCCCTGCGGGGTTAATATCGCCAAAAAGCACCCCTGCGATGGCATGTCCACCTTCTTGGGCGGGCAACCAACCGAGCATGAGCGCATTCACTTTTTCTGCAATTTCGGTGAGGACGAGCGGGCGACCATTCAACACAATTACGATGGTCGGAGTGCCTGTTTCTGCCACTGCCAATACTAATTTTTGTTGTAAACCGGGCAATGCTAAGGTGGCGCTGTCTATTGCCTCGCCACTGGTGCTACCGAGACTTAATCCAGAAATATCACCGACCACCACAACCGCAACATCCGCATCTTTGGCGTTTTGGATGGCTTCGTCGAACAGGGTCATATTTGTGCCTGTGATACCACACCCTTGTGCATAGGTGACTTCGGTTGAAGCACCCACCGTTTGGCGAATTCCTTGTAAGATGGTGGTCGTTGGTGGGCGATGTGCTTCCCAATTGATATTCCGATTTTCTTTATTCGGCGTGGGGGCGACCATGTTATCACCCATATTCGACACGCCTTCTAGGTGAGACGGATAGTGATAATCGCCTTGCATGAGGCGGGCATTATTGGCGCTCGGTCCAATCACGGCGATTTTTTTGATGGATTTGGAAAGGGGTAAAATGGCATTGTCGTTTTTGAGCAATACCAGCGATTTTGATGCCAATGTGCGCGATAATTCGATTTGGTCGGGCGTATTATATACTTCGGCAATGCGACCTGTATCCACATAGGGGTTATCCATGATGCCCACTTGTATTTTTTGGGTGATAACACGCGCCACGCACACATCCAATAAATCCATGTGAATATCACCCGCGTTCACCGCATCAATGAGGGGTTGCCCATAACAATCGTTGGCGGGTAATTCAATATCAATGCCTGCCATAAGCCCATATTTCGCCGCTTCTGCTTTATTTTTGGCGATGTGGTGATAATCCACGAACATGTTAATCGTGAAATAATCTGCGACGATTGTCCCCATAAATCCGAGTTCCCCGCGCAAAATATCTGCCAAAAATTCTTGTGAACTGCCACAGGGGATGCCATCTATTTCTTGATACCCATTCATCACAGAGGCAACATTGGCATTTTTGATGACGGCGGCAAAGGGTGTGAGATACACCTCACGCAATAGCCGTAACGGAATTTGTGCTGGCGCCCAATTCATGCCACCTTCAGATAAGCCATAGCCCAGAAAATGCTTGGCGGTTGCCAAAATGCCATTTTTCCAGTCATCGCTTTGCAACCCATTGATATAGGCGATGCCGAATGCACTTATAAGGAAGGGGTCTTCGCCAAATGTCTCTTCAACACGCCCCCAACGCGGGTCACGGGCAATATCCAACACAGGGGCAAGCCCATGATGAGCGCCAACCGAGCGCATTTGCTTGCGGATGGCATCGGTCATCGTGCGGATGAGGTCTGGCTCCCATGTCGCCGCCAAACCGATGGCTTGGGGGAAGGATGTCGCGCCATTTGCCATATAGCCCGCGCAATTTTCTTCATGCACAATGGCGGGTATGCCAAGCCGTGTATCATTCACAAAATAGGCTTGTATGGTGTTGGCGAGTTCTGCGCTTTGGTGGGGCGGGAGCAGTGATACTGCGCCAATCCGCGAAATATGCCCAATGCCATATGGTGCATTTTGGGTGGCTTTGCTTTTCATAAATTGCTTGGTTTCGGTATCTATCAAATCACTTGACCACATGCCTCCCACTTGCGCCACTTTTTCTTCGAGTGTCATCATCGAAAGCAGGTGATTTACCCGTTCTTCAATTGTCAGAGTATTATTCTTATACGTTATAGCCATCAGCTTTAGCCTTTGAGTTCTCCGCCTATTAAGCCCGTTACAATGTATTTTTCGGTAAGCACATAAAAAACGACTGCGGGAATGATGAGCAAGGTAACATAAGCCATCACCCGTGACCAATCGGTGCCAAATTGTGCTTGAAATTGCATAATCCCAAGCGGAAGTGTCCATAAATCGTCATCATTTAATATCAGCAATGGCAAGAAATATTCATTCCAAGAGATAATAATCTGAATCACCACCACCGCCGTGATTGCGGGGCGTGCCATCGGGATTAAGATATATCTAAAAAATCCAAATGTGGTGCATCCATCCACATACGAGGCATCTGCCAATTCGTTGGGGACGGCGATGAAAAAACTGCGTAAAATGATGGTGCTTTGGGGCAACCCGAAGGCGACCAACGGAAAAATCACACCCCAATAAGAATCTATCCAATCCAGTTGCTTAATTTGCGTAAAAATGGGCAAAATAGCGACTGTGATGGGGAACATTAACCCAATAGACAAAATATTGAATACGGTTTTGCGCCCTCTAAAGCTGAGTTTGGTGAAGGAAAATGCCAACATACACGCCAACGAGACATTTAATACGACTGTTGAAACCGTGATGATGAGGCTATTGAGCATTGAGCGCCAAAAGGTATGCGATAGTAAAATCTCTGTATAATGTTGCCATTGCCATTCACCTTCGGGTAATCCAAAGGGGCGCAACAAAAAGTCACCTGTAACGCGCACACTGCCTAATAACGCCGTTGCTATAGGACTCATCACCATAATACACAATGTAATGAGTATGAAATATTTGATAGCGAGAGTTCCCCCGCGTGGGATTTTAACATTCATGTGGGTATCCTCTCTAATCCTCGTAATCGCGCTTCATGATAAATTGTTGATATAGTATGGAGAAAATGAAGGTCATGCCAAATAAGACAACCGCAATCGCGCTCCCATAACCGGGTTTGAAGCGTTGAAGCCCATATTTATAGAGATAGGTGCTGATGACCTGCGCGGAATTATTGATACCGCCCCCGGTGGTCAAGATCCAGATGATGGCAAATTGTTGAATAGACCCGACAATCGCCAGATAAATCGTCAATCGAATGGTGGGACCCATCAAGGGTATAGTGACATAACGCAACACACCCAATTCTGTCGCGCCATCCATGCGGGCGGCTTCTTCGAGGTCTTTGGGGACACCCTGAACAGATGCCATATATAAAATCATGTAGAAGCCAAAATATTTCCAGACGAGGACGGCAAACACCGAATAGAGGACTAAATCGGGTCCTAACCATGCCTGATTTTGGAAACTTGGGTCAACTGCTTTTATGGCGACATTGACCAATCCATCTCTTGGATGAAGCACATAGAGCCAAATGATGGCAGTTATAATTTCAGAAAATACATACGGGATGAACAATAATGCCCGAAAAACTCTGCGTCCGGGTAATACCCCCCGCGACACGGTGAGGGCAACCCCAAGTGCGATGGGGAGCTGAATGAACAACGACATCGCCATAATGATAAGGGTGTGTTGTATAGACTTTGTGAAAATATCGTGGGCAAATAGGCGCTCATAATTGCCAAATTCTACGTGATCGGTTAAGGGTCCCAAACCGTTCCAATCATAAAAACTATATACAACCGATTGGGCGATGGGGTTTAGGACAAAGACAACGAATACAACCATACCGGGTATGACGAAAACCGCAACCGTTAACCATTTTTGGAGAGACGTATTGCGCCTATCTCGCCTTGTTTGTGCTTCGTCTAGTTTAACTTCTGATAAATTTTTTGCGTTTACAAGTGACATAATAGGTCTTCTTCTGGTAAACTAAGGATAGTAGAAGTGGTTGGGTAGAGAGAAAGTGTTCGTCTGTAGATTGGCGTCTTGTGAAGAACACCCTCTCCCTATCTGTCACAATTTAGTGTTAGTCCTCAAGCTCAAATGAAGCCATATCTTCAATACGTGCGGCAGTTTCTTCTGGGCTTGCCAAACCAGCCAACAATGCTTCTACGGCATCATTTACTTCTGCGCCCAATGCGGGAGGCAGGAATTGGTCGTAATACAATTGGAAGTAGGGGGCATCGTTACGTGCAGCGATGATTGACGAGAACACGGGGTCATCGGTGACAACATATTCTGCTTCGCCAACGGTTGGAATAATCCAAATTTCTGCGCCACGACTTTGAACATCTACACTGGTGATATATTTCAAGAAATCTACTGCTTCATCGGGTGCATTCGCGCCAACCGCAAAGCCATCACCACCACCCAATACGTCACCGGGATTACCCAAACCATCTGGAATAACGGGGAAGGGGAACCAGCCAAGATTTTCACCCAAGCCACCTTCGAGGGCATTTTTATAGTTACCGGGAGACCATTGACCCATGAGTTCCATCGCAGCTTGCCCGTTGGCGGTAATAGTGAATTGGTCGCCATAGGTTAATGCCATGAAGTTTTCTGGGAAAGCGCCCATATCTACTAATGATTTGATATATTCGCCAGCTTGTACAAATGGTTCATCGGCAAACGAGCCAGTACGGTTATAGGCATTTAAGAAGGTTTCTTGTCCGCCCAAACGGATAGCGGCATATACCCACCAGAAATGACCGGGCCATTTGTCTTTTCCACCCAACGAAATGGGGGTAATGCCTGCGGCTTTGAGGGCATCAATTGCTTCAACAAATCCTTCCCAAGTGACGGGGGGATTTTCTGGGTCGAGACCAGCTTGTTCAAACAAGGCTTTGTTATAGAACATGCCCACTGCGCCCCATGTCCACGGTACACCATAGGATTCGCCATCTAATTCATACAGATTCAACGCGGCTTGGGCGCTAAAAGAATTGCGCCATTCGCCATCATTGGCATCTAATTCTGGGGCAATATCGCGGAGCAAATTGGCATCGGCAAATTCCCATAACACACCACCGCCCCAGCTTTGGAAAATATCTGGTGCTTCACCCGATTGCATCACGGTGAACAAACGGCTCTTGAAGGCTTCGTTTTCTAAAACGGTAATTTCGATTTTGACGTTGGGATGAGCTTCTGTATATTCATCGGCAATCATTTGCCAAAATGCGCCTTCTGGCTCGTTGGTGTTGATATGCCACCAATTAATCGTGACGGTGTTTTGTGCAGAAACTGATGAGATAACAATCATCAGTACCGCTAGTAAAGAAAGCACTAACTTTGTACGCATGTTACTTCTCCTTAAAAAAATAAACGTTCTGAACAATCATTTTGTGCAAATAAGCACCTTTGACGGCGCGTTATTCCAAATTGGGAGGCTGGCACGAATCGCGTATGATTAAATGTGTTGCCAGCGTTATATTTTTAGGCGAGTTTTCTGGGTGTTCAATTTGCTCTAATAAGAGCTTGACCCCAATTCGCCCCATGTCTTCTAAGGGTTGATGGATGGTTGTGAGTTTTGGATAGGTGGTCACGGCTTGCGGGACATCATCGAAACCAACCACAGAAATATCTTCTGGAATCCGCAAATTCGCATCTCGGATGGCATCCATCGCACCAAACGCCATCACATCATTAGAGGCAAAAATCGCGGTAGAGGAGGGGGATAGTGCCAGTAATTCAACACTCGCCCGATAACCGGAATCTTGTTGAAAGTCGCCTTCGACAATCAAAGACGGGTCAAGGGGAATGTTATAATCTTTTAGCGCGGTCATATAACCATCGTAGCGGTCTTTTGCGCTACTTAGCTCCATAATCCCCGTAATAAAGCCGATGCGCTTATGACCTAATTTGATGAGATACTCGGTTGCTTTATAAGCACCTTCCCAGTTGGTTGCGCTCACAGAAAAACTGCGCCCAGTGGTATCTACGGCATCTATGATGGCATAGGGGTAGCTAATACTCTCTAATGCCCGCAAAAATTCAGAAGAAAGGCGCGGTACAACCAGCAAAATTCCCTCTGTTAAGCCATTTGCGACATATTGCAGGTAATTTGCCTCGTTATTGCCTTTGCGATGCGTGGTATAAATCATGAGTTCATAATCAACACGCGCCAATTCTTGGTCTACCCCGCGTATGATTTCGACAATATACCCGTTATCTAGCCCGGGGATGAGCAACCCAACGACTTTTAACTTGCCACCAGCAAGGCTTCTTGCTTGTAGATTAACAACATAGCCTAATTTTTGGGCAGCATCTAGGACGCGATTGCGGGTAGCTTCTTTAACCCCTGCCTTATTGTTAAAGACACGGGATACGGTTGCATCAGAAACACCAGCTTCGTTAGCGACATCATAAATGGTAATAGGGTAACTTTGGTTTCTTTGGTTTCTTTGTAATGTCATTATAAACTCTTTTTATGTAGGCGCTTACATCTATTTTACAAAAAAAAACTTAACACTTAAGATTTTCGTGCCGTATTTCGCAATTATGCGTTCTTAAAATGTAAGCCCTTACATATGAATATAGCAAGTAAGTACGGAGTTGTCAAGGATTTCGATACGTTTTTTAAAAATGTCTTTTATTGGGGGAAAAATATGCCAATTTTGTGGAAAAAATCAGGCGAATTAAGAAATTAGCCTCACCCCTAAATCCCCTCTCCAGCGAGGCGGACATGCTATAAGGGTTGTCCGTAGTTAAAAAGGCAAAATATGATAAAAATAGCATGTATTACGCCTTATGTGAAATTAAAAAGCAAAATCATTGGAACATTGAAAAGTTTGAACATCAATATGATACCGATTAAACAAAATGCGTTTGAGTACATGAGCAGTAATCTTGGCAATCAGACGAGTGGTTAAACCGATAACCGTTTTTGCCAATAGGCGCTCAATATTACGTCCGGTATTTTGGAGTTTAGCCTCTTTTTGTCAATCTCATTTCACATAAGGCGTATATTATTTCCAGATATATCGCTTAACTTGATGCCTATGCGGCGTATAAAGCTTCACCCTTCCTTGCAGTGGCATGAACTATCATTCCACCCCAACCCCTCCCCAAAAATTGGCTTATCATTACCCATATCTCACGGGCAAAATAGGCATCGCTAGAGGTTCAAAACCGCTAGCTAGTCGAATAAAGTCCACTAAAGGGACTAAAACTGTCTCTTAAAAAAGAGAGATGCCTCAATGGGCAGATTTAATGCCAATTTTTGTAGAAAAAATCAGGCAAGCCAGCCCCTTTAGTGCAATACTGCTAAGTTAGCACCTTAAAAACATCCCCTATCCAATCACTTCTTTCACAAAACTACACGCTCTTAACGCTTGTTAGTGGCGTATTGTTGGTGGGCATTGGCATTTTTGGCTTTGCCACAGAAGTGATTCCTAACCTCTAAACCCTATCGTTACACCCAATAGCCATGAAGTGAGTAGGACTTTATGGCTATTTCCTCTATAAACTGTAACCTTTTCTCGTTTTCTAAGACGATATGGGTGTGTACACGCTTAAACGTCCAATCAAAACACTATGAAAGGTTACTCACCATGTTGGCTCACTCTTACCACAAGTTTGCACTAATCGCCATTTGTTTAATCGCATTTGCCGTCCCTGTTTCATTTGCCCAAACCGCTGAAACTACCCCCGCCCCCATCATCGAAGAAGATGAAGAGGATGAAAACGCGGAATGGGTAG
>DAOTUO010000292.1:0-16552 GCA_034436595.1 Anaerolineae bacterium
ATCGGGTAAAAAATAGCCCCTTCAGTGGGCTTCAAAGTCGAATAGCCTATGGCTTTGAGCCATAGGCGAGGCAAATTGCCCAATTTTGCACATTTCATTTCACATAAGACGTATAATAATTGTGGTACTACACAATATTGTTTTTTGCCACCAAGACCATAGCCTCTGGGCGTGTCGCAACCTTCATTTTGTCGCGGATATTTACAATATGAAATTTGACAGTGGATTGACTGATGACCAGTTTATCGGCAATTTCGGGGTTATTTTCGCCCTTTGCCATGAGACGCAACACCTCTAACTCGCGGGCAGTGAGTCCAAAGTCGTGTCCATTGGTGGTTTCATGATTCGACTTGAGCAACACCGATGTGATTTCGGCAGAAAAAACCGATACACCCGTCATGGCGGTGCGAATGGCACTAATTAAATCGCCCGTGAGCGAGCCTTTTAGCACATAGCCCATCGCCCCACTATCCAACATCGCCAACACACTCTCATCATCCTGAAAACTGGATAGCTCCAAGATTTTTATCGTATCATAACGTTCACGAATGATGCGCGTGGCTTCGATGCCGTTGATATGGGGCATGACCACGTCCATCAAAATTAAATCGGGACGTAATTCTTCACACAGGCGTAAGGCTTCTACGCCATTATGTGCTTGCCCGATTAATTCGATGTCGGGAGCTATTTTGAGAATGGTATTCACCGCCTGATGTACCCAAGCATGGTCATCTACGAGCAAAATGCGTGTTTTGGGCTGTGTGGGCATCTCATCAGGTCTCACGGCTCATTTTTTGGAATAAATCCTATTGCCACCATTATAGCCTATAACCGATAATGGTGGTTGAAAATTTGTTAAATATCCAACGTTATATCACAAAATGAGGAAATTTTTCATGAGCAAACATATTCTGGTCACGGGCGGGGCGGGATTTATTGGCAGTCATATCACCGATTTGCTGATAGAACAGGGCAACCGTGTGACTGTTTTTGACAATGAAACCACCGGACAGCGCGATTTTGTCAATCCACGCGCCACATTTGTGCATGGCGATGTACGCGATGAAGCATCACTAGCAGAAGTATTTGCCACAGGGATAGATGCGGTGTTGCATATCGCAGGGCAAGCCTCTATTCGCCTATCTTTTATGCACCCAGAAGCCGATTTGAATGTGAATACATTGGGGACGATTAATGTCATCAAACAATGTATTGCTCACAAAGTCCCACGCCTATTATTTGCCAGTTCCATGACCATCTATGGCACACCCCAAATTGCCCCCACACCAGAAAGTGCCTATCCCGCGCCTGTGTCGTATTATGGCGTGACTAAATATGCCGCAGAACGCTATGCTCATATCACCGCTACCCGCAAAGACCTCGATTTTGAACTCAATGTGACATCGTTTCGCATGTTCAATGTGTATGGAGAGCGTCAGAGCCTATCCAATGCGTATCAGGGCGTATTTGCGATTTTTATGGGGAATGTATTGCGCGGTGAGCCGATTAATATCCACTCCGATGGCGAACAATCCCGCGATTTTGTGCATGTGCGCGATGTGGCACGGGCATGGGTAGATGCCATAGATAACCCACAGAGTTACGGCGAGGTGATTAATATCGGCACAGGTCGCCCGATTAGTGTGAATCGGTTATGCGATTTGGTGCTAGATACGTTTGAATATTCCCGCGAGACGTATACCGTGAAGCATCATACCGCGCAACCGGGCGATATTCGTGTGTCATCGGCAGATATTACCAAAGCCAATACCCTGCTCAAATGGCAACCCACCATCACCTTTGAAGATGGCATGAAAGAAACCATTATCTGGGCAAAAGAGGTCATGCAAAAATAAAGTTAGCGCCACAGCACAACCCGATTCACATTATATCCCGCAGGAAAAGCAGACCACCTCTCACCGCGTCCTGTGGGATAAATCATCACGCGGCGTATATTGCCGTAACGGTCTACACTTTGCCAAATCAATAAATGATTGGCATCTATCCACTCGTATGCCAGCACATCCAACGCCAATAAATAGGGGTTACGCCGCTGGGTACGCATATCGTCTAATGCCACCATCATCAAATCACGCCCATAGCGTAACCGTTCAATTTGGGTGATTTGGTAGGTCAGCGTGAGGCTATCGCGCACCCAGCGCGGATTCCGTCCATCGGTAGTCACACGATACCCCTCTGTGCCATCCCGATTTGCCACAAATATCGGCGCAAACCGATTGGCAGGATTGACATCATCTTGAATCAGCAACCACTCACTATCCCCCGACCAGCGCAAATCCACCGCCATATTCATCGGATATTGGTTTGTACCGATGCTATAGGCGCGTTCATCGGCAAAATGCCATGTATATACCCACGAAAAACCGTCTTGTTGGGCGATGGTGGCAATCCATTCCCCGTTTGGCGACCAATACCCAATTCCCGCGCCCCTATCATCAAAAATACGGGTGGTTATGCCTGTGGACAGGTCATAAATCTGCAACAAATTTCGTGCGGTCATCGCCAATTTATCTCCCTGTGGCGACCATCGCATCGCAATATAGCCACGCCATGCGTCTGAGGGATTTTGTGTTTGGCGGGTGGCGGTGTTGATGATGACCATTGCCCCATTATCAATGAGGCTGATAAATTCCCCTGTGGGCGACCATTCGTATGGCGCAATGGTGAGCGATGGCGGGGAATAAATTTGCTGGATGGTGTTGGTGTGGGTATCCCACAGGTGCAACCCATTTAATTCGGATGTGATGCTATTGGGGCGACAATGAAACGCGACATGGCGGTTATCTGGCGACCAGCGAATGGTATCGCCAGGGGGTGAACACACATTGTATCCCAAGGGAAAGCGGGTCACAGCATAGGTGGTTAAATCGAACATATAAAATTCGACTTGGCTATAAAAATCCAGTGTCATGAGGGCGCGACTGCCATCTGGCGATAAAATTACCCCCCAATCGCTCTGAAACGGCACAGGCAATATGACATGCAAACGGCGGTCACTATCTGCAATGCCAAAGGCGTGTTTTTGGTCTTGGAGATGATATAAATACCCCACCACACGGGTTGTTGGGATAAATTGCCCCACCCACAACGCCACAAGGCAACATATCCCCATGAGTCCCCCAAAAATCATGCCGAGTCGCAATATCACGGGTGTGATTATCATCTCGTAAATATGAACCTCGACACATATAAATCTGCACCCGTTAATCGGTGTATCGTGCCATTGTCTGCCAAATATAAGGTTTGGTCGCCGTTGTCATACTGAACAAAAGCCACCCTATCGCCATCTGGCGACCATTGAGGCAATTGAGTAAGTGGTATGATGGTTTGTGCATCAGATGGTATATCCCAAACCACCAAATACACCTGAAAATCCTTACCATCCCATTCGGTTATGCGATACATCATACGGGTGGCATTTGGCGACCATTGGGGCAAATCTGATACTGATATATTGTTTGCAATCAACCGTATATCAGATGCATTGGGTTTGGCAATGTATTGCGGATTAAGTCTGCCATCCAACATACGAATCATCAGCCATTGGCTATCTGGCGACCATGTGAGGAGATCCACACCCACAATATCTATCTCTGGGGAGGTCAATGGGATGAGTTCTAATGTGAGTAAGTTAAAGGCATACGCACGCGCATTGCGTAAGCCCGCTATGATAGCAATCCATCTACCATCGGGTGATAAAATAGGGCGTTGAGCGATGTTAAAACCCACTAAAAGCGTCTCCCATGTATCAGTAGCAAATGTATAGCGTTGGATAGTATTAAGACCATATACCAGCACCGATTCGGCATCGGCAGACCATGCCAAGAAGCGTTGCCAGACATTGGGCGGGGTCAGAAACAGTTCTTGTGTACCATCGGCGCTCACCACCCGCACCCTATCATTCACATCAATACCAATACGGGTCAAATCTGGCGACCATTGGCTATCCAGCACTACTTGGGATTGCGAATAAAACAGATTCACCGCGCCTGTCTCAAAATCCAGCAAATTAATGCCCCCCATCATGCCCCCTTGGATATTGGTTTGGCACGAAAAAATGAGATGACGACTATCACGCAACCATGTTGCCCCCACCACCAAGCAATTGGGGCGTGTGTCGGATAAATACACCCTGCGCCCCGTAAAAATATCCCACACCATGGCTTGTTGTTGCCCTGTCCCATAGACGATAATCACACGCCGTCCATCGAGTGATGGGTTAAATGGAGCGCGATATTCGGCGGGCAAATCGTAATACACGGGCAATTTGCGGTTTATATCCATAAGCATCAGTTTATCACTCTGTTGTGAATGGACATGAACCTGCGCCAAAATAAGTTGTGTGGGCAATAATGCCCCAACCGCCACCGCCACCGCACATAAAATGCCAATGGGGAGCAGTATTACTATGGCTAGGCGCACGATAATATGAATCATCATTTCACAAATGTAAACCCCACAACACTTTCATTGGGGTTTGTCAGAAAGCGCACATCCCCTATAGTAGTCATATACCCCAATTGCTGAAATTGCGGGTAGCGAATAAAGGCGAGATAACCACCATCTGGCGACCACTGAGGCACGCTGGCATAAGGAGCAACCCGTTGGGGGGGCAAAAACGAATTGAGTTCCCACAGCATCAATTCGGAATAATAGGTGGTGTCCATCGTATCGAAAATGGTAAAGCTCAGGCGCTGGCTATCGGCAGACCACACGGGGATTGTTTCGATATTCTCTGCCATCAGCATCACGACAGAGGCATCGGGTTTGGTGAGATAATAAAAATTATTGGGTTCTATCTCGATAGATGACCGTATCACCACCCATTGGCTATTTGGCGACCAACCAACCCACGACACATTGTTAATTTTGAGGTCTGTGGTCTCTAGTGGGGTCAAATCGCCTGTGGTCAAATTGAGCGAATAGGGGCGCGGACGGCGTTCATTGGTCACAAGCGCCAAAGATTCCCCATTGGGCGAGAGAACAGGTGAAATACTGGTCTCAAAATTGTCTAAAATAAGGTCTAATTCGCCTGTGGCAAAGGTGTATCGCTCAATGCTTCTTAATCCGCGTAATAATACCGATTCGCCATCGGCAGACCATGCTACAAATGTGAATCGCCTACCTTGTGGGGTGATATCGGTCAAATTATCGCCATGCACACCGACAATATACACCTTGCCATCGTCATTAATCCCCACACGGGTGTTATCTGGCGACCATTGATATGGCGCGATGACGCTTGGTTTTCTATAGAGGGAATAAATATCGCCCGTCTCGAAATCCATCGTATATATCCCGCCGATGGTGCCATCTTGGGGGTTATCACGGCATTGAAATAGCACATGACGGTTATCTTGTAGCCAACGCCAATTGCTGGCAGAGCAATTCACATAATAATCGGGCAGGGTAATTAATTTCCCAGTAGATACTTCCCACAAGACAAATACCGCCTGATTCAACCCCGCGCCAGTCGGCAAAATCATGCGCCGACCATCCTCAGAAATACTGATGTTCCCCAACACATTGACAGGGAAATTGAGGCGAATTGGCAAATGACGGTTGATGTCTATGAGTGCCAAATGGTGTTTATCTTGGATATACGAATAGATTTGTGCCACAATGAGCATCGTGGGAGTGGCATGACCGACCACCATTGCAACAAAACAGAATAATAAGATGAGTGTAGATAATAGGATACTAAAACGAGCGATAAGTTTGATTTGCACAAAAGTGTCCTTTAATACGGTTTATCATCCTCATTGTAGGCGATTTTGTGTTATATTCAAAAAGATATTTTTTAGGCTTGGACTTAATCATGACCCTCAATGCGTGGCTTTTGCGTGTACTCTTTGGTGTGATGCTCCTCTTTGGCAACGAAATTTTGCTGTGGCAAGACCCCCACCGACACACCCTCCCCGAATGGGGGTTATTGGTGATGGGCTATATTGCCATTGGCGCAATCACACTCGATTTGGCAGTGCGGTATCGGGTGAATGATGTGTATTTGGCAATGCTCATGGTGTGCATTGGCGCGTTGTTCATTGGGTTATTGCTCAATCCTACCCTGATGTTAGCCGATTTTCCGCGGCATCTGCTCACACGGGTAATTGGTGCATCGGCATTTGTGTCGCTGGAAATGTGGGGGTTATTGTTGGCGCTCACAGGTGGGTATATTCGGCGTTATCGGCGCTTGTTAATAGGGTTTGCCCTCGCAGTCGGGTTTAATGGGGGGGTATGGGCGCGGTATGCATGGCAACTCAGCACATGGTCAAGCGCCCCCGCTGACATCGGTGTGATGGTGTTATTAGGTGGTGGTTGTTTGGCAATGATTGGTGTGGGAATTGTGCTATGGCGCTGGCGCTATCAACCGACATACACCCCACGCATGATGCGATTGAGCCTCATCGAATGGTGTGTCATCGGCATGATACTCACGGTCATTTTCATGATACGCGGGCTAGAAGGGGTGTATATGGGGACAGAAATCCTCATCATCAGCCTGTTGATTGGGGTATGTTGGCTGGGATTATGGTCACAACGCCCAGAGAAGGGTAAAATGCTCCTCGATGCACATTTTCCGCCAATTATCCCCCCTATTTTATGGCTCTTGGGGGCATTAGGGATGTTTGCGGTGGGGTTGATATTGGGGTATGGCTTGCCGTTGGTGACATTTAACGGAATTAGCCAATTATATTTATTAGAACTCGCCTTCGCAGGTGTGGGATTTTTATGGTTGCCACTCGTGGCAGGGGTTTTAGCCGTGCGAGCGATTGAACGACAATCGCGCAAGATGGATATTTTATAAGGACAAAATCTGATGACAGACATCTCTATTTTCAAAGACAAGCATATCGTTTTGGGTGTGACAGGCAGTATCGCCTGTTATAAAGCGATAGACCTCGCCAGCAAGCTCACCCAAGCAGGAGCATTGGTGGATGTTATCCTCACCGATGGCGCACAACAATTTGTGACCCCGCTCACCTTTCAGGCGGTGACGGGCAGACCTGTTTATACCAATATGTGGAAAGCCGATAGCGCCGAAGGGCTACCTACCCATATCGCGCATGTGGGGCTTGGCGAAGATGCCGATTTATTGGCAATTATCCCCGCCACCGCCAACACCATCGCCAAAATTGCCACTGGCATGGCAGACGATTTGCTCAGTGTGACGGCACTCGCGGCGCGTGCGCCCTTGCTCATCGCCCCCGCAATGGATGGGGGAATGTATTCACATGTGGCGGTACAACATAATTTGTCGGTGCTAGTGGGGCGTGGAGGCTTACTTATCGCCCCAGAAGAAGGACGTTTTGCCTCTGGATTAACAGGGCTTGGCAGATTGCCAGAGACCACCGCACTCATGGGACATATTCGGCGTGTATTGGGGCGAGACGGAGAATTAGCCAGCCAAAAGGTCGTGATTAGCGCAGGGGGCACACGCGAAGCCATAGACCCTGTACGCTTCGTGAGCAATCGGTCGAGTGGCAAGCAAGGTCACACCCTCGCACAAGCGGCAGTAGATGCGGGTGCGCGAGAAGTCGTGCTGGTCACCACCGCCGATTTGCCTATCCCTGTCGGCGTTCACCCGATTTATGTCGAATCGGCAGAGGAGATGCTCCATGCCATTTTGCGCCATAGCACCGATGCCGATTTGCTCATCATGGCGGCGGCAGTTGCCGATTTTAAGCCAGAACAACGCGCCACACAAAAAATCAAAAAAGAGGATTCTGGCAAAGCCATCGCCCTGAATTTGGGACGCACCGCCGATATTTTGGTAGAGGTCAAATCTCAACGCGAGCAAACAGGTTATCCGCGTATGGTCATCGGGTTTGCCGCCGAGAGCGAAAATGTGCTGTCTAATGCCCGCAATAAGCTCATCCGCAAGGGACTCGACTTGTTGGTCGCCAACGACATCACCGCCAACGATGCAGGCTTTAGTGTAGATACCAATCGGGTGGTCATTTTAGACACCGAAGGCGGGATGGATGAGCTAGAGCTCGCCAGCAAATCTACTATTAGTGAGCGCATCATCGCCCGTGCGGCGCTAATGTTGGGGAGTGAATAACGCCATAATCCCCCATAACTTGGGGGAATCCCACAATTTGTTAACAATTATTAAGGGTTTCTAATTCTGAACAAGGTAAATTGGCATATAATGAATTTAGAGGATTGTCATTTTGTGGCATTTTTCTCAATCTGTTTACCTAAACAAAGGAGATTTTCCTGTGAAAAAATTTGTTATCTTATCGTTGATGTTGGTTTCATTGATGGCATTGTTCATCCCGACCACCAGCGCCCAAATGGGTGACATGGGCGGTATGGGTATGGATACATGCTTTGGTTTATCTGAAACCGATTGTGCTGTTATCAACAGTGCATCAGAAAATATGATGACCGTAACATCATTCGGGCAGACATTCACCCTAAACGTACAAATGAGTGGCGTGCAAAGTCCAGATATGCCCACAGATGTTAGCCTACAAGCCTCTGGCACGGGTCCCGTGATGATGGTCATGGTCGAAGAAACAATGACCCCCAACTTTAATTTGCCCATGACCGCAACATTCAATGGCACAACCGCCGATGTTTCGTTCCATATTGTGGACGGCATCGTCTATTTGGGGATGCCCGGTAGAACTGTTGGTTTCGCTGTAGAAAATCTTGGTGGTATGTTAGGCGGCATGGCTAATATGGGTGGTATGGGTGACTTGGGTGGTATGGGTGACTTGGGTGGTCTAGGTGACTTAGGTGGCATGGGTGGTATGCTCGGTGGCTTGATGAGTAGTTTGCCAATTGGCGAATATATTGGCTATACACGCCTACCAGATGCCGATGTCAATGGCATGAGCCTGTCACCATTCTATTTTAATGCCGATATTTCTGGCTTGTTACAATCGCCAGAAATCTCTGGGATGTTGTCTTTCATCGGACCCATGTTGCAAGGTATGGGCGGTGATGGCGAAATTGAAATCCCCGCAGAAACTATGGCAATCCTCGAAGCACTCCCAACCTTACTAGAGTCGTTGGTTGTCCAATTTGATGTGACCCAATATGTTGGTCAAGATAATTTCATCCACAAATTGACTTTCAATGCCAATTTGAATGTGGACTTTAGCGCCATTGGTGCAATTATGCCAGAAATCCTAGAAGCTATGCCTACTGGTGTGGTGAGCATCGTCATCAATTTTGATGTCGAATTGAGTGGCATCAACCAACCTGTCACCGTTACCGCGCCAGAAGGTGCAGAGATTTTGACAGAAGAACAACTCAAAGAATTTTTTGAGCAATTTGGACCATTGGGCGGTATGATCGGTCAATAGTCCCGTTTTTTAGGGTATCAGAAACAGGCGTGGCAAATTTGCCATGCCTGTTTTTATTTGGGGCGTAGGTGAATCGTCACTAGGTAAAGTATTGGGTTGTGGACTATAATCCCAAACGTTTTGTCAACCTAATTGGGAAAAATAACAATGACCGTGAATGATGATACCAAACCCCGTAAAATCGTCTCTAATTATTATGGCACAGTTCTCCCGCCTCCCGATGACGATGAATTTGTTGACCCGCCCCCCACTGCCGATATACACGGACCAGGGTGCCTTGTATGGGGCATTATGGGTGTGTTCATTGTCATTTTGAGCGTGGTCTTTGTCGTATTGGCAGGAGCGGCAGGTTGGACAGAGGGACAACGCCTAGCCAATGGCGATGCCACCGCCACTCAAGCCGAATTTATCAATGAAAGCCTACGGCGGATTCCAACCGATGTGGCAATGATGAACGATTATAATTTTCAACTACGCCTCAATGCGTTGGCACAAATGACCCCTGGTGTGCCACAAGTGCCAGAATTGCAAATTACCGCCACTGCGATGGCGGGTCAGCAAATTGTCAATTTGCAACTGACCCAGCTCCCACAAGATTTTATCAACAATGACCGCGCTCGTATTGAGCAACGGCTGGCATATTTGCTCCAGCACATGCCCAATTTGGCAGAATTACCCGCCTATCAAGCGACTGCCACCGCTTATATCAACTTATTTACGCCCACCGCCACCCTAGAGGTGGTGCAAGCCGTTGCTACCGCCCCCTCACAAGTCGCCCCAACACTCAATGCCACTGGGCAATTCGATTTGCCCGCCCTATTTGCCACAGCGCGTCAACAAGTGGATTTTGGGCAATTGGCAGAAGCCTATAATACGCTGGATATTATTATCCGTGTGGACGAAACTTATGAACGCAATTCGGTGCGTGGCTTGATGAATCTCGTCCTCACCCGCCAAGCCCAACCCCTTTATGCTTCGTTAGAGACATTAGCCGAAGCCATCCGCCTCACCGATTTGGCGGAGGAATATGGCGATATTGGAGAACTCAATTATGAGCGTCTCATCGCCGCCCTCTATCTGAATGTGGTAAGTGCCTCTGGGTCTGGCAATCATGCCATCGCCATTCGGCGTTTGGGCGATATTTTGCAATATCAAAGCACCTATAAGGGTATTAATCTCAATCAGGTGTTATATGATGAATATGTCGCCTATGGTGATGCGTTGGTGACGGGGGCGCAAGCCTGCCAAGCTGTGCCACAATATCGGGCGGCGCTTAATTTATTTTCGAGTGGACCCGCGGCGGGCAAGCGCGATGTCGCCCAAGCCCAATGCAATGCCAGCAATGTGCCAGCCACCTCTAGCGCACCAGTGGGTGAGATTCCGACCTATGAGCCAATCGCGCCGTAGCTCTCATATTTCACTCATAGACAGTTCATGCAAAATTTAGCCCTACAGTCTAGAGTGAGGATATTAACAAAATACGGACTTGGGTGAGTTGTGTGAATTCCCTCTTAAGTGGTAAAAATGTGTGTGTGTTGCCAAGTTCGTGATTAGATTCTTCGGAATGAGCTAATGTGTCATTTAAGATGACCCTATCCAGCTCTTCCATCTGAAAGCCGCCTGCTGTGTCCCCCCTCACGCAGGCGGTTTTCAGTTCTATTAGCCAGTTATCCCTAAAAAATACTGTTATTTTTATCCATTTTATGCTAGACTTGGGATATATTTGGGATATATAAGGGTCATAAAAAATCATGATTGTTGCCGTTTTGCAAGAAAATCTCCTTAAGGGAATTAATATCGTCAAGAATGCGATTGAGTCACGCCCAACCATGCCTGTTTTGGGCAATATTCTCATTGAGACCGACAGCTCAAAACTTAAACTCGCAGCAATTGATATGAGTTTGGGCATGGGCATTACGTGTTGGATTGGCGCAAGCATCACCAAAGAGGGGGGCATCACCCTACCCTCAAAAACTCTGATGGATTTGGTCGCCAAACTATCACCAGAAAAAGTAGAACTCAATTTAGATGAAGCCACCCAAACAGTACATTTGCGTTGTGGGTCTACCAAGTCGAATATCAAAGGCATAGATGCCAGCGAATTTCCGCCCGTCCCAGAACAAACCGATGGCGATTTTGCGATTGACGGAAAAGTCTTCAAGCAGATGATTGCCCAGACGGTATTTGCCTCTGCGACAGAAGATAACCGCCCCATTTTGACAGGGGTATTGATGAAAATTGAGGGCGACAACCTCACCCTCACCTCCAGCGATGGCTATCGTTTGGCTGTTCGTAGCACCAAATTAATTGATAGCCTACCAAAACCAGTGGAATTGGTCATCCCTGCCCGTGCCTTAGCCAATGTCGCCAAAATTATCAGCGATGATGATAGTGAAGTGCTTGTCACACTCCCCAGTGAACGCGATGTGGTCACATTTCAGACAAAAAATGTGGTCATCTCTGCACAAATTTTGGAAGGCAAATTCCCCGATGTGTCTGCGATTATCCCCAAAGATTATCGGACATCCTGCACCGTCCCCACAGCCGACTTTTTGCGGATTTGCCAACGTGCCGATGTGTTTGCACGCGATAATCATTCCAGTGGGCGCATCATCATGACTCCCGCCCAAAGCCCCACCGATGTCGGGACGATTATGGTCTCTAGCAAGAGCAATGAACGGGGCGACAACGAAAGCCTCATCGAAACAACCATTCATGGCGAAGGGTTGAATATTTCGTTCAACATCAAATACCTGATGGATGTCCTCAATGTGGTAGACGATTACAATGTCGTGTTCCAGAGTAATGGCACAGGCTCGCCAGGGGTCATTCGGCTCGAAAATCGGGATGATTTTGTGCATATCATCATGCCCATGACAGACCGCTAATTGTTTTCATCCAAAAAAGATTCATCAGGGCGCACACGTTGCGCCCTTGTTATTCATACATAAAGGAAATGCTATGGCAATTTATGTCATTACAGGTGGGGCGGGGTTTATTGGGTCACATTTGGCGGAGCGACTGCTCACAGACGGTCATACCGTGCGGGTTATTGACAATTTATTCTCTGGCAAAGCCGAGAATATCGCCATGCTTCGCGCCCTGAATGGCGATTTAGAATTTCACCAAAACAGCATCACTGACCAAAAAGCCATACGACCTGTTTTTGCGGGTGCAGATTATGTGTTGCATCATGGGGCGGTGGTATCTGTCCCGTATAGCCTCTCGCATCCCCACGAAACGCATGAGGTCAATGTGAGTGGCACGCTCAATGTGCTGATGGCTTCGCATGAGGCGGGGGTGAAGCGCGTGATTCTCGCCAGTTCATCCGCCGTTTATGGCGATGATACCCGTGAGATTCAATCAGAAGAAGCCTATCCACAGCCGATTTCGCCGTATGGGGTATCAAAATGGATGGGCGAGATTTATATGGGTGCATTTTATCGGCAATATGGACTCGAAACGGTGTGTTTTCGGTATTTTAACGTATTTGGCACACGCCAAGACCCCGCCTCGCAATATGCGGCGGTCATCCCCAAATTTATCGCCAAAATACATGCCGATGAACAACCGATGATATTTGGCATAGGCGAAGCCACCCGTGATTTTACCCATGTGGATAATATCGTTCATGCCAATATCCTCGCTACCACCGCCCCCCATGTGGCGGGACGGGTGATGAATATCGCCACAGGAATGCGCGTGAGTATCAACGATCTTATGGCAATGCTCAATCGGGTGATGGGCAAGTCTATCACACCCATTTATGCCCCTGCACGGACAGGCGACATTTTACATTCCTGTGCCGATATCGCATTAGCAAGCGATTTGTTGGGATTTGCCCCCATCCGCAGTTTTGAAGATGGATTGCGTCAGGTGATAGGTGGGGTAGGATAACGGCGCTTAACTGGTACAGATAAGCAATCCGAATTATAATATTACCTATACACGACCGTTTATACTGAGGGTGCAATATGGGTTTTGGTGACGATTTAGACCTTTTAGATGATATGGACAACGGTAACGATTCTGAGATGGATCGAAAAATTGCCGCCTTTGATGCACGGGTCAAAAAAGCGATGAAGGTGCTGGCAAATCCCAAGCGCCCCATAGATGAACGGATTGCATCTGCCCAATGGTTAGGCGAATCTGGCGACCCACAAGCCATTATCGCGCTCATGCGGGTCTATAAAAAAGAGCCTAAAAATGCGCCGTTGCGTAGTGCGGTGGTCTATGCGTTGGGGCAATTTAAGGCATTAGACCAAGCTATCCAACGGAGTCCGGGCGAGCCTGTAGCGGAAGCACTTAGCAACCCAGAAAATGCGCTAGTGCTGGAACTTATCAACAACCTCACCCTTGAAGATGCCTTTGGAGAACGCAAAAAAATCGCGCCGTCCCTGCTCAGTCGTGTGCGGATTGGGTTATTGCTCCTATTTATGGGGCTGGTTATCCTCAATTTACTCACATCAGGCGGTGGCGGTGGTGCAAATGATACGGCGGTAGCATCTGCCACGCCTGCCCAAAGCCCCACGCCACAAGGTCCGACTGCCACACCGACATTGACAGAGACACCAACGCTCACACCCACTCCGACGATTACGCCAACACCCACCCTCGCCCCAGAATTACTACGGAGCGAAGTTACTGCGCTATATGCTCTTTTGGATGACCTCGAAAATCCGCGTAGTGGTGCATATGCCCGTCTGAATCAGTTCTGGACAGACCGCACCCGTACCGTATGTGGTGAGCCAGACCCCGTTATCCCAGAAAATTATGTCATTGACCCATCTATACTAGAACGCGAGGATGTATCGCTTGTGCGCGAGTTGCAATTAGCGGCACAAGACATCAATGTGATTCTGAATTTCTTGCGCGGAGACCCCACCCAACCAGAGACCACTGGCTGGGCAGATTTTCGTAATGCTTGTAACAACGCATTACTCAATGATGAGGTTGAAGTCGCACAGGCAACCACCTATATGCAATTCTTGGCAGATTCGTTGGGCGCGGCACGCGCCAAGCTGGATAGCATCCGTAATCAGTTATAAGAGGGATGGATAAATAAGATGAGTATTGTGGAAATATTGGGACAAGCCCAACAATTAAGCAGTTATGAGCGCAAAGAATTGGTAAAATTACTTGTAGATATGCTTGATGATGACCATCAACCCCAAAAACGCAGTATTACAGAATTACGCGGGTTAGGTAAAGATATTTGGGAAGGCATAGATGCCCAAGACTATATTAACCAGATTCGTAGTGAATGGAATGAACGCCCATGAAAATTTCAGATGCACTTCAAAATGCAGGGTATTTGTATTTTGATACTGCACCTATCATCTACTATGTTGAAGAACATCCTGCTTATATTGATAAAATGGATGCGATTATTGCATATATTAAACAAAATTCCATCCAAGTAATATGTTCTGTCATGACTCTCACAGAGATATTGCCACATCCAATAAAATTAGGCAAACCTCTTTTAGTCAAAGAATATCGTGATATTTTGTTGAATAGCAGGGAATTTAAGATAGTCCCTATTTTACAAAAGATAGCCGAATCTGCCGCGCAATTACGTGCCGATTATAACCTAAAAACACCTGATGCACTGCATATAGCAACCGCTATAGAATCAGGATGTACGATATTTTTAACGAATGATTTGGGCATCAAACGAGTTAAAGGAATACGGGTTTTGGTACTGGATGAATTAGACTAAAATAGTCGTTATGACTCATAAACAACCGTATCTATTCCTTATCCCCATCCTATTATTAGCCGTGTTCCTGCGCCTATATCACATGAGCCAGCAAAGTTTTTGGTTTGATGAGGCATTCGCATGGCAAATCGTCATCCAACCCGATATGTTCCCACGCATCGCCGCCGATACCCACCCACCCCTGTTCTATCTGCTCCTACGCGGATGGATGAGCGTCATGGGTGATAGCGAATTAGCGCTCCGTAGCCTATCGGCATTCATCAGCACGCTCACGGTGGCGGTGATGTTTCCGTTGGGGCGTGAAATTGCCAAAAAACTCGGTGAGGGGATGATTTTTATCCCCGTCACCGCCATGTTGTTTTTCGCGCTCAACGATGCCGATATTTTTCATGCCCAAGAAGCCCGCAATTATGCCCTATACAACCTATTGGGTGCGAGTAGCATCTGGCTCTATTTGCGCTGGATTCGCACCCAAGCCCGTCCCACATGGCTATTGTGGAGTGTGTGCATTGCCCTGCTGGTATATACCCACTATCAGGGGGTATTCATTCCTGCGCTCATCGGATTACACGCGCTATTTTTTTTGCGGGGGAAAAATCGGTTGTGGGCGCTTGGCGGGTTATCGCTGGCGGGAATCGCCCTCGCCCCATGGATGCTACTGGTCACATTGCCCCAAGCTCAAAATGCGCTGGAAAAAGGGTTGCCATTCGCCATTCCATCGAATATCGAAACCTTGCTGGATTTGCGTCATCGCTTTTTGGGGGATATGTGGGTGCTGGTGATAGGGTTAATAGCACTCGGCGCATGGCGATTTATCCAAACGAAAAAAATCGGCATGGGGGTGTTGGTCACGGGATGGGTGATTATCCCGTTTGGGGTGCTATTTGCGGGGAATTTTATCGCGCCCCTGCTCACAGACCGCAAATTACTGCTCATCATCCCCGCGCTTTGTCTGTTGATGGCAATCGGTGTGCATCAGTTAGAGCGCATGGGGCGCGGGTTGGTGTTAGTTGCGCTGGTGGTATATAGCCTCGCTACGGTGGATTTTTATCATCAGCGTGAATTATGGCGTGAAATTGCCGATAGCGCCCTCGATTATGCCCAACCACAAGATATTTTCCTCGCAGAAGCAGAAGTGGGGCAATATCCGCTCAAATATTACATCACACGGCAAATGCCACCAGAATCGGCATTTTATACATTCACATTTCTGGGAGACCCCACTATGTCGCCCACGTTGGATTGGTATACGTACTATGACCTATTTTTGCCCGATATATTAGCCAACACTGCCCAAAATCAGACGGACAGCATCGCTACCGCATGGGTGGTATTTTGGAGCAACGATAACACGGTGCTAGACCGATTAGCAACGGCGGGGTATACACGCACATGGACGCAACTCACCGACCATATCGGCAACCAGATAGCCACCTATCGCTATGACCAATTTTCTGCCCCTGCTGTAGATAATTTTGCCAATGGCATG
>DAOTUO010000293.1:0-28763 GCA_034436595.1 Anaerolineae bacterium
TTGTTGATGAGGAGCGCCTTATTCGCCACCCGCGACAAATCACCCGTCAATTCACCAATCCGTTTGAGCAAAAATGGCGTGATATGCTTGCCGATAATGCCCTCCGCATCTGCCTCTGCATTGGCTTGGGCAATGGCACGTTCTGCCACATCTAACGGCAATTCGTGTTCGTATGGCACAGGACACGTCACCAATATGCCATGTGATGCACCAATTTTATGCGAGGCATGAATCACATCCGCCACCTGCTGAGGGGTATCCAACCGAATATCTATCGGCAGACCACTTTCACGGGTATAAAACGATGGGAGCGAATCCACCCCATAGCCAATCACAGGGACACCTTGTGTCTCTAAGACTTCTAGCGTGAGGGATAAATCCAAAATAGATTTTGCCCCCGCACACACCACCGTGACGGGTGTCCTGCCAAATTCGATTAAATCTGCCGATACATCAAACGGATGTCTCCGATGCACCCCACCAATCCCCCCTGTGGCAAATAATTTTATCCCCGCCATGTGTGCGACAATCATCGTCCCCGCTACAGTGGTCGCACCATCTTGTTTGAGACCCACCACAATCGGCAAATCGCGCCTGCTACATTTGCGGACTTCATCCCCTGCCCGACTGCCCAAATATTCGATTGCCTTTGCCCCAATGCCAACGGTTATAGCCCCTTGCAGGATAGCTATCGTGGCGGGGATTGCACCAGATTCGCGCACCGCATTTTCCATCGCCAGCGCAATTTCGACATTTTGCGGATAGGGTAATCCGTGTGAGATGAGGGTAGATTCCAACGCCACCACAGGGCGATTGTCGTGCAGGGCGGTTTTGATTTCATCAGAAATAGTCAGCATAGTGTCTCCTTTATCGGTATCAGATGAATTATAATAGGTGGCATGACGGAATGATATTATAGGAATAACCATGAGCGATATTCACGGAATCTTTTTTAACACACAAATTTTATTTTCTCTCATACTCGGATTATGGGCGGCGGTCAATGCGGGGCGTGGGCGGTCTATATCAGGTAATTTTTGGGGTGCAGTAGCGACATTTTCGGTGTTGATTGGCATCACATTGGTCATGGGAATCATCATGACTGCACAGGGATTCCGCCCCAAAGACGGACGGTTGATTTTATACTACCTATATATGGCATTTTTGTTAATCATCATGCCCGGTTTGTTCACCTTGCTACGTGGGCGGGATGACCGTGCCGCAGGATTGGCATTTGCGATTTTGGCGTGGTTCAATGCAGGTGTGGGAGTCAGCATGGTCGAGCGTCAGATTACAGGTCCATGGGTGATGCCAATCGAATGAGACTATTAACCCATTTTTTCCTCATGGGTATGATGATAGTCGTGTTATGCGCCTGCGAGGGGCAAGCCACACCATTCCCAGCGCAAATTGCTACTGCCACGCCCGATAGTGCGAGTATCGCGCAAACACCCATCCCATCTACGCCAGAAGCACCCCTCATTCGATATGCCATAGACCCATCTCTGGCAAATATTCCTATACAATTAGAGGGGAATTATCAGATTATCAACGCCACTGCGCCGATTTTTGCCTCTGATGTGGGTGTTGCCTACGATATTGCTATCGGATTTGCTGGTGCAGAAGGCTGGCAAGCATCCCCTATTCCTGTTTCGATAGGGTTACTTCTCCACCCCACTGCCGATTTTTCTGATATTCTCTGGCGTGCCACAGACCCACCCGCTTTTATCGAACAATTAGGCATCAATGAGATAACACCCCTGCATGACAGCACAACACCTATGAGCATTTTGCGGACAGATATGGCAAATCTAGGAAAACCTGATGGATTCACGGTGAATATGGGTATCATTGGCATTATCGGTGAGGATGTACTCCGTTGCCAATTGGGGGCGCTATTCATTGAAACACAGACGGTTAATCTATCCACATCCACAGAGGAACGCCTCACCGCTTGGCAATCTGGAGAGATAGACCTCATGCTGGTGTCGTGGTTCACAGACGCGGAAAAAGCCGAATGGGTAGCTTTGGTGGGTGAAGCGAATTTATTACCTCTGTTCAGCGTCCCTATCGGGTATATCACCCGTCCAGACCTCGCTATTTCATTATCGGCGCAAGGGCTACCACAGGTGATAGTCGAATCATGACCGCACACATGCCCACAGAAATCATCCTCACCCATAATAATGCCGACTTTGATGCGGTTGCATCACTCCTCGCGGCGCATAAACTCTATCCCACCGCCACGCCTGTTTTGCCACAACAATTGGCGCGGAATGTGGCAGAATTTATGACCCTATATAAAAACGGGTTGCCATTCATCGCATGGCACGAATTTAAGCCACATGGCAAGGTTGAACGGATTATCCTTGTAGATACCCAACGCCTGCCAGAAATCCGCCATATCAAACGCGATGCGCCCGTCCTCATCATTGACCATCACCCCTATGAAGGCGAACAAGGGGCGCATGTGACCTTTACTGGTGAGGAAATTGGCGCAAATGCCACCCTACTAGCAGAGCAAATCATCGCACAGGGGGGAATTTCGTTATCATCATTAGAAGCCACTTTAATGTTATTGGGGATTTATGCCGATACAGGCTCACTGACCTATAGCAAAACGACCCCGCGGGATATTCGGGCGGCGGCATGGCTGGTCGAACAAGGCGGTGTGTTGGATAGTGTGCGCCGATTTATGTCTATCCCACTCAACGAAATTCAACGGGCATTATTAGACCAACTGACCAACCATCAGCAGACGCGCAATATTCAGGGACACACCATCACCATATGTACGGCAACTGTGGACGAGACCATAGACAATATCAACCAAGTGACCCACCGCCTGCGCGATTTATTAGAGCCTATGGGACTAATTGTGCTGGTCAAAATGCCAAATCGGGTGCAGATGGTATGCAGGGCGACCACCGATGCCATTGATATGGGTGGATTAGCGAAATTTTTTGGTGGTGGTGGACATCCGCGTGCCGCCGCCGCCAGTATTATGAACCGTCCATTGGATGAATTAGAAATCAGTGTATGGGAAGCACTCGCCAATTTTGTGCAACCGATTGTCACTATTGCCGATTTAATGTCGTATGGGGTGCAAACTGTCACCGCCGACCAAAAAATTGCCGATATTATTGGGCATTTACGGCGTATTGGGCATGAAGGTTTTCCTGTTTTGGATGATGGGCGCGTGGTGGGGCTACTCACACGGCGCGATGCTGACCGCACAACGGAACACGGGCTAAAAGAGGCAATTGTGCGCGATATTATGATCGGTGGCGCAGTGACACTCACAGCCGATGATTCGGTATCCACCCTAGAACAAACGATGGTCAACGCCGATTGGGGGCAAATTCCGATTGTCACACCCGATAATCGGCTCATCGGCATTGTGACGCGCACCGACCTCATCAAGCATTGGGCAAAAATTCACCCCACCACCCAACCGCGTTATGACCGTGCAGGCGATGAATTGGTCACAGAGGCACTTGGGGCGCATTTAGCCAGTATCATTGCTCAAATCGCCCAAATCGCGCATGAACGCACCATCAATTTATATATTGTGGGTGGGATTGTGCGCGACATGATGCTCAAACGCCCCAATGATGATATAGATTTCGTGACCGAAATATCTGCTATCGAATTTGCAGAGGCAATCGCAGAAAAATTTGGCGGAGAACTCAGTAACTTCCGTCCTTTTGGGACAGCAAAATGGATGCCATCGGCACAATCGGCGCAATTACTCGGTGTGCCATACGAAGCATTGCCTCACCATATCGATTTTGCCACCGCCCGCAACGAATTTTATCAACACCCCACCGCCCTACCATCGGTGTATTCGGGGTCTATCAAATTGGATTTACATCGGCGTGATTTTACGATTAACACGATGGCAATCCAACTCAGCCCACAAACCCATGCCAACCGCATACTCGATTTTTATGGTGGAATGAATGATCTACAAAACGGCGTTATCCGCGCCCTACACAGCCTCAGCTTTGTGGATGACCCCACCCGTATTTTACGCGCTGTGCGTTTTGAGCAACGGCTCGGCTTCACGATAGAAAATCGCACCACAGAACTGATTGCCACCCACCGCGAAATGCTCCGCCGTATCACAGGGGAACGGGTGCGGAATGAACTCACATTGCTCCTACGTGAAGAATCACCAGAACGGGCAATTCTGGCTTTGCATGAACGGGGATTATTGGTCGCCATCCACCAAGATTTAGACTTTCCATCATCCGCTAACGATGATTTTATCACCATTCGCCACACCAGCACCGATAATTTTTGTAAAACGGTTGATTTATTTCCGCAAGATATTTTATCTACTGCCCCCGATTCACTCTATTGGCTATTGTGGATGAAACACATTCACCTCGAAAAATTAGCCAATATATGTGAACGTCTGTTATTTGGGCAAAAGCAAATAAATCAGTTCCGCATGGTATCAGATGTATTTCACGCCCCGCATATCCTAGAAGATTCTCATAGCACCCCAAGCCAAATTGTGACGCGGTTAGACGGGTTATCCGATTGGGGATTGGTGGCGTTGTGGGTGAATGGGTCAGATGTGGCAAAAGACCGCATTGGGCGTTATATGACCACATGGCGACATATCCAAACCGCGATTACGGGCGATACGTTGCAGGCGATGGGCATCCCCACAGGCAGACACTATCGGGAAATATTGGGTAAGTTACGCGAGGCACGGTTAGACGGCGTGACAGATACCCTACAGAGCGAACAGGCATTATTAGACCAATTGCTCCGCAAAATGGGTTTGTTGTAAATAAGTATTGGTGATAAATGGTACTAAAGTATGGTGATTTTGCCTACTTGAATTTTTTCAAGAACTAGAATAGGATATAGCTTGGTGACAGCACATAAGAAGCGTCTTACAAGCGACACTGTGTTTATTAGAGGATTATTATATGGCAAACAAAAAAACATCTGTGGTTGTAACCCGTTGGCAAGGTAGTGGATATCCCACTGAATCGGCAATAACCCGTTTGTTACACAAAGAAAATCTGCGCCCCTATATGTGGGATGCAAAACCAAACCAAAGACAAGCAGTACACTCGCATGGCACACAAACTGTTTTATACATCGTTGAAGGCTCTCTCGAAATTACTCTCCCAGAAGAAAATCTCAAAGTTATCCTCCGCTCAGGCGACCGAATTGATATTCCCCCCACCGTCCGTCATGGCACAGCCGTTGGCAATAACGGTGTTAAATGTGCAGAGGCAACTTTTGCCACTGTCAAGTCCGCCGCAGGCATCAATACACCACGATAAGCATTATCATCTCTGGTTATTATGAGGGCGCATCCATGTTGTGCGCCCCCGCCCCAACCACAAATAACCCCTTCAGACAACAATCACCTCATAAAACCTTCATTTATCACATCCCAAACATGCCTTATCACACTACAGTTTTGGAAGATTGTCGCCTATCATATCATCTGACAGTTATGTTACGTATTTTTTTGGAGGCGCTGTTATGTTAGTGGAATTATCTATCAATTTTCTGGTGGGATTAGTCTCATTTTTATCGCCCTGTGTGTTGCCACTTGTCCCCGCCTATATCAGTTATATGGGTGGACGCATGACCTATGCGGTATCGGCACAGGTGGATATTGTGGCAGAAGCGGGTGGCACAGCCAAACTCCGCAGAACAACCGCCATGCGCCTCAGTACCTTTTTGCACGGATTGGCATTTGTGGGTGGGTTCACCTTTGTGTTTGTGGTGTTGACCATCCTCGCCACCGCCTTTATCCAACAAATCGGCAGTACGCGGGTTATTGAGGGGATGATAGGGCGCATCGGTGGGGCAATTATCATCTTCTTGGGATTCCACTTCATGGGGGCGCTCCCTGCCCTATTCAAATGGCTACGCAAAAATGAGCCTATCATCAAAAATCCACTTTTTTCGGTGGGCATCGCCCTATTTCTGAGCATGGTGGTCGTATGGGGCTTCACAGGGGCAATTATCCCCTTTGGCGATGACCGTATCCCGCTATGGACGGTGGCACTATCGGCAATACTATTGGCTATCCTCTGGACATTTTTTGTCGGCGGTGGCGCATTCACCAAACCCGCTAGTTTTTGGCACAAAGCTATGAATACCATCGAAATCACCCTCTATGCCGATACCCGTAGGCAAATTGCCGCCTCTGGCACACAAGGCTTGGCAGGCTCGGCATTACTCGGTGTGGTATTTGCGGCGGGATGGTCGCCCTGCATTGGACCCACGCTCGGCGCGGCAATGACCCTCGCCGCCCAACAAGATGTCAATACCGCGATTTTACTCATCACCGCCTATTGCTTGGGCTTGGGGATTCCATTCCTCATAACCGCCCTCATGTTAGACAGCGCACAGGGCTTGTTGCGCCGTCTGAACAAGCACATGAATAAAATCAAGGTGTTTAGTGGCATCATTTTGGTGGCAATCGGCATATTGGTCGCCAGTGGGCAATTGGCACAACTGAGCGCCCGCTTTTCTGGGGAAATTGGCGGATTTTCTTATACAGTGGATGAATGTTTATATGCCTTACAACAAAATGAGATTAATGGCGACCAATTACAAAGATGTCTGGGTGGCGAAGATTATAATACGCTAGTCAACGAAAATCGCGCTCAAAATCCAATACCTGCCCAACCAGAGCCAGAAATCACACCCGAAGCCGTTGAACCAACCAGTATGCTCCCCACCAGCGCCAGTTCTATCAGAGACACCGCCAGCCAACTGCCCACCGTGGGCTTGGCTGTGGGGCAAACCGCACCCGATTTTAGCGCCACCACCGCCACAGGTGAGGTAATTCGTCTGGCAGATTTGCGCGGAAAAACCGTTTTGCTCAATTTTTGGTTTACAACGTGTGCGCCGTGCAAAGTCGAAATGCCAGCCTTCCAAAATGCCTATGAAACCAACGCCGATAACGATTTTGTGGTGGTGGCGGTGAATCGTGAAGAATCCGCAGAGGCGATTTTGGCTTTTGGCACAGAATTATCACTCACCTTTCCATTGGTACTCGACACCAGTGGCGCATTGCAAGCACGCTACAATATCATCGGCTACCCCACCACCTACCTGATTAACCCGGATGGTGTGATTATCAATTTTCATACGGGTCCGCTCAGTGAAGCCCGCATTGCCGAATTGCTTGCCTCTATATTGTCATGATAAAACGGCTTGGATATAGCCTCATCAGCGCCATTTTTATCGGTGTGGGCATAACGATACTCATCGGCTTGGGCTTGCCCAATCGCGCCGATTTTACAGGCTATCGGTTGCCCAATTCTGCTAATACCATCGCCCCAGAAATCAATGCCATTGCCCCACCATTCCCCGTTTTAGATACATATGCGGGCAAGCCCGTCATCCTCAATTTTTGGGCGACATGGTGCCTCCCCTGTTTGGCAGAAATGCCCGATTTACAACGTCTATATGCCGACTATGCCGATTTGGGGTTAATTGTCTTGGGGGTAAATCTCAATGAGTCGCAAAGCGCAGTAAATCGGTGGCAAACCAACCTCATGCTCACTTTTCCCATGCACATAGATGATGGGCGTGTGGCGGGGTTATATCGGCTACGGACACAACCAACCACATTTATCATCTCGCCAGAAGGGGTGATAACGCATATTTTTCATGGTACAATCCGCCTAGACCAAGTACGCGGTGCGATTGCGCCGTTTTTTGATAGGATAAATTGAACTATGCAACGACCACCCGCCAAAAAATCATTTGCGTTACGCGCCAATTTTGCCGTACTCGGATTAACCCGCAATTGGTTGCGCGTTTTCCTCATTATTCTCACGCTATACGTCACATTGCCCATCGCCGCGCCTGTATTCATGCGAATTGGGTTCACCGCACCCGCACATATCATCTATACGATGTATACACCATTTTGCCATCAATTCGGTTTTCGGTCATTTTATTTATTCGGAGAACAACCTGTTTATCCGCGTGAATATGCCCAAACAGGTTGGCAGTCGTATGAATCGTATACCGCCAATATCCCCCAATTGCAATTTGCACCAGAAGATGAATTTAAGCTGGATTGGGTTTTGGCGCATAAAATATTTTTGGGCAATGAACAAATGGGATATAAAATGGCGCTGTGCGAGCGCGATAACATGATTTGGGGGATGATGCTGGTCGGCGGGCTAATTTATGCCATACCGACTGTGCGGCGCAAATTACGCCCTGTGCCATTGCTCCTCTATGGGTTTTTGGGAGTTGTCCCCATTGGCATAGACGGCTTTAGCCAATTGTTGAGCTATCCACCGTTTAATTTTTGGGAAATCCGCGAGACCACACCCACATTTCGGGCGCTCACAGGCGGGTTATTTGGGTTGATGACTGCGTGGCTGGCATTCCCCTACTTAGAACTCGCCATGCGTGATACCCGCCGTCAGGTAGAGCGCAAACTTGCCAAACGCGGATTATTAGCGCCGAGTCGCTATAATCCACCACCGCCATCGGCAGATAACCCTATGGAATAATTCGTCCCTGCATATCCTCTGGAATTTTGACACCCATCATCTCTAAAAGGGTAGGCGCGATGTTGAGCAAATTTTCTCCGCTCACACATCCCCTACCCTTTTTATGGGGGTGGTGCAGGATGAACATACCTTGTGTGTCGTGATTAGCATCATCGGGACCCGTGTCATTTTCGAGCGTATAGTGCGCCCCATGCCCCAGACTACCCACCGCCCGCCACGATAATTCCCCAAAATAAACCATCAGGTCGGGGGGGATGCCATTGACTTGGGCATACACCTCCTGCGGACGAATCACCCGATGCGTCAATGCCTCACTATCCGCGCCCGTGATGCCCATGATAGCGGTGGATAATTCATCGCGCACACGCTCAAAATCATCGGCGGGGATAATGCCTTGTGGCTCACGTCCTGCCACATTCAAAAAGATTCGCCCATAATAGCCACCCGCGCCCCACGCCCGTGTACGCGCCCAATCCACATCTAACGCCTCAAATGGTGTAATAACGCCTTCTGGGGGCGGATTTTTGAAGTTTAGCCACCCTTCACGCCATAACCATTCGTTGATACAGATGCCACCGTCCATCCGCTTCACCCCATGGTCACTCACAACCATCACCGCCACATCATCCCCCACTAGCGATAAAATTTCGCCTAGCTGTGAATCGAGCAAGCGGTAATAATCTCGAATGACGTTAATGAACGGACTATTGGGGTCATATAGGCGGTGTTTGGGGTCATGATAGCGCCAAAATCCGTGATGGATGCGGTCTAGGGCAATATCAACGTGCATCAAAAAATCCCATTTGGTGTGTTGGATGGCATGTTTTAGCACCCGAAACTGAACATCGCGCAGATGGAGCAAATTTTGGTGCAATTGGACTTTATCATTAGTCCGAAAATCTTTGACATCAAAGGCATAATCGGGAGCAACGCGAAGGGCTTCGTTTTTGAATATGGCGGGATAGGTGAATGTCGTCTGGGTATTGGGGGTCAGAAAACAACTGAGCATCGTGCCGTTAATCGGGTTGATGGGATAGGTCTGTGGGACAGCTAACACGGTGGATAATTTGCCCACCACACCCAAAATATCCCATACACGCGGATGACGGACATGGGTGCTATCGGCGGTGGTCATGTGGTCATACGAATAATCGGCACGGTTACGAAAACCATATATCCCCAAAGCACCCGCATCCCGACTAGTCATCATACTCGACCACGCGGGGACTGTGATACAGGGTATGGCAGATTCTAATTGCCCCCATGTGCCATTGGTCATCAGGCGCGAAAAATGGGGCAATTCGGCACGAAATTCGTCGAAAATGAGGTGTGGACTGGCACAATCTAAGCCAATGACCAGTACCCGCGTGTCTTTTTTACGACTCAATAACCGATTGAGCATGGATTATGCGCTAGTTTCTGGTGGGGAATTGATACGCCTGCCGATGATGACCAAAATAATACTGATGGCATATAAGACCAGCAATGGACCCATCACCAACATCATATTCACAGGGTCTACCGTTGGGGTAATTACCGCCGCCGCCACTGCCGACAGCACAACCGCGAGTCGCCATTGACGGAGGAGCATCCTCGCGCCAACAAATCCAAGCAATGCCAGCACAAACATCACGAGGGGCATTTCAAACGCCACACCCATCCAAAACAATAAGGCGGTGATAAAGCCGATATACTGGTCTGCTGTCCATTCTGGACGAAAAATTTCGGTCTGAAATCCTGCCAAAAAGCCAATAGCGGGTGGTACGAGGATGAACCATGCAAACGCCACCCCAATGAGGAATAAAACCATCACGGGAGGCAATGAGAACACGAGAATACGTTTTTCTTTGCGATGTAGTCCGGGTAGGACGAATAATAAAATTTGGTACAGAATCATCGGAAAGCCAATAATCCCGCCCAGCATAAGCGCCACGCGGAAATAAGTGACAACCGAGCCAGTTGGTCCAAGCACCACCAATCGTTCAGAGTATGGTGCGACCAAATAGAGCAGTACCGCCTCTGTAAAAAAGAATCCGACTACTGTGCCAACAATCAACGAAATAAACGCCCACAATACCCGTTGGCGCAATTCGATAAGATGCTCAAAAAAACTCATCCGCAATTCACTATTGGGGATGGGTACGGGTGGCAGGTTATCGGATGGAGGGGCATTATTCATGGGCTTGGGTATCATCACTCAATTTTGCGGTGGCGGTATTAAGAAGTTTATTGAGGCGTTTGCGGTCATCGGCAATGGCACCGAGTACACCGTTGATAAAACGCGCAGAGCCGTCTGCACCATACAATTTTGCCAGTTCTACCGCCTCATCAATGGCGATACCCGTCACGACTGTATGCTTAATAGCAAATTCGTATATGGCAATTCGCAAAATATTACGGTCAATAATTGCCACTTGGCTGAGGGGAAATTCTGGGGCAAAACTTTTAATCACCGCATCGAGTGAAAGGTGATTGTCTATCACGCCCAACACAATATCACGCAAATAATCACCTAAATGGGCAGGTAAATTATTTTCATGTGCCTGCCGTTGCAACACATCACCAACCTGATGGTCGGCACTGTCTACTTCATATAATACCTGAATCGCCACACGGCGCGCCAGACTATGGTCGTGTGCGGGAGATGAATGCTCTACCACTTCAATATCTATCACATCCTCTGGTTCAAATTCGAGGAAGTTATTTTCTAATTCACTCAAGGGACACCTAACTTTATATCATACATTTAAAACTGAGACAGTGATTAAGTGTACAAGAAATTTGTCCAAATGCCTATTGTGGCATAGCGATTTTGGTGATGTGGAACGGCATATTGCCGTCCCTATTCGTTATTTTTGTTGTTACGGCGCAGGCTAATACCCGGTACACGCGCTGGGACAGAAACCGATTGTTCTTCTATCACTTCCACAGGCGCGACATATTGCGATACGGCTTCTTCGGTCGCTGTGGTGGTGGTCATATTGGTGCTAGTGCTTGGTTGACGCACAGCATTGATACCATTGCGAACAACATTCAAATTGCCTTGTAGCGATTGTTCCAATTTGCTCAACACACCCAATACATATTGGTCGGCTTCTGCCTGAATACGTAAGGCATTTTGCTGGGCTTCTGCGATGATATTCGCCGCCATATTTTGCGCCGATTGTACATTCACATCTTCGGTGAGCAGTTCATCGCCTTTGGCACGGGCTTGTTGCAAGAGACGGGCGGCTTCTTCATTGGCTTGTGCCAATACACGGTCACGTTGTGCCAAAATCCGCGAGGCTTTTTCGATTTCTTCTGGAACAGAGATACGCATTTGGTCAATGATTTCGAGGGCGCGTTCCTCATCAACCATCGTGAATTTACTAAAGGGCAAATGCCGTCCCTCATCAATCAAATCTTCCAAGCGGTCTACTAAATGTTGAATATCCATAAAATTCCCCTTTCTAAAAATGATTCAGGCTTATTTTTGCCTGCTAAGTTCCTCATAACGGCGAATGAGTGCCTCATGTACAAATTTTGGCACCATAGACGATACATCGCCACCCAGTTCTGCCACCTCGCGCACCGTGCTAGAGCTAATATGCACATATCGCTCATCACTAATAATCGAAACGGTTTCGATAGTTGGGGCTAATTTGCGATTTGCCAATGCCATCCGAAATTCAAACTCAAAATCAGAAAACACGCGCAAACCCCGTACTAGCACCCTAGCATCCTGAGATTTAACATAGTTTACTACTAAACCAGAAAAAAGTGCAACTCGAATGTTAGAATAGTCAATAAAGGCTTGTTGCGCCAGTTCTAAACGTTCTTGTGGCGTGAATAATAATTGTTTTTTGGGTTTATCATAAATGGCAACAATCACCTCATCAAAAATTTCGGCAGCACGCGAGGCAATATCTATATGTCCATAATGAATGGGGTCTAATGTGGCAGGATATACCGCCTTTTGCTTCATAAAAAATAACTCCAATTTTCAAAAAATCATTGTTACATTTTACGCCGAATATGATTTTTTTGCCACAACAAAAAACGCGAGAGACATTAGGAGGAGGCATGTTCCCGCATTTTTTGTCCGCAAAAATGCAACTTTTACCCGCGCATTGGCGGAGCAATTTTCACGAAATGGTCGTATGGATGATGAAGCAATTCGTACAGGTGTTGGGTCGCTTCTGCCTGATTATTGACTTCTAGCGTCTGGACATATTTCTTGAGGAGTTCTGTCACATCCTCAACGCCCTGCTCATCCAACGCGCTCACGACAACCGTCGCGCCTTCTGCCAAACGACGTTCAACAGCGCGGATGGTCAGACCCATTTCGGGTTGTATCCGTTGATAAATCACACCGCCACTCATACCCGCGCACATCCACGGACCAGGGTCGCCCAAAACGAGGGCGCGTCCAGAGGTCATGTATTCAAACGCATATCCCTTCAGATTTGCCCGTACTGCCAAGCAACCATCTTCATCACGCAGAGGCGCTTCGATTTCGCCACCAAAAATCACATCTGCCCCACTAAGGCGGATGCAAGCGCGAGTATCGGCATTGCCTTGTACGATAAAAGACCCGCCTTGTGCGCCATAGGCAAAGCTTTTGCCCACACTACCATCTACGCGCACACCATTGTGATTTAACCCCTTGAGGATGGTCACAGTACCCGCACGGGCGCATTTTGCTACACCGTCTTGTGCGCCACCTTCGACCAGCACATCAATCGGCTCATCCATGAATGCCGCTAACCCATTACCCGGAATTGCCGAGTTGCTAAAGCTGAGGTGAATGGCTTCGATTTCCACCGAATGGTTAATTTCGTTACGCGCCAATGCCCCTGCCAGATGCGTACCTAATGCTCTGTCCATCGCCATGACTTGTTCATCGTCATAGGTCATTTCGGCATCACCACGTTCCAAACATTCTGCCACCACTTCGGTGATTTGTTTGCTGAGGGTATTACGCGGACGGGTGAGACGGCGACCGCCTTGCATTTGTGGTTTTTTGTTGATGGGTGGCACGCGCTTGACCAAATTGGTGAGGTCAATATGCTCTTGCATCGCAATTTGCTCTAATAAATCGGCACGTCCAACAATATCTTGGGCGCAGGTGAAGCCCAGTTGCGCCACAGTCCGTTTTATGTCCTCTGCCAGCATGTTAAACACGTTGACAATGCCATCAGATGAGCCTTTTTCCTCAAATGGGCGGAAGGACTTAAAGTTTTTGAGCGTCGCTTCTTCGCGGGTTTTGACATGAGTGGTGATACCCACATGGCATGTACCATCATGGCATCCGCGACAAATTGTACAGCCCACAGCGACCATCGCCATTGTGCCAAATCCAACCCGATTCGCACCTAAGCACATCATTTTTACGGCATCGCGTCCGCTTTTCATTCCACCATCACACCACAATTCTACATCTTCACGTAAGCCACTCTCGATGAGCGCCCGATGCGCCAACCACACGCCAACTTCGGCGGGCATCCCCACATGACGAAGCGCGTGAGCGCGTGCCGCGCCTGTCCCGCCTTCATACCCTGTGATATTGATAATATCCGCTCCTGCTTTGGCGACACCCACCGCGATAATCCCGACACCGGGTACAACGGGGATTTTCACCGATACAAGCGCATACGGGTTAGCCGTTTTGAGTTCATCAATGAGTTGGGCGAGGTCTTCAATTGAATAGAGGTCATGGTTATTGCTAGGCGAAATAAGGTCTACGCCAGGGGTGGTATGACGGGCGGCGGCGACTTGTTCGGTCACTTTGTAACCGGGTAAATGCCCACCTTCACCGGGTTTTGCGCCCTGCCCAATTTTGATTTCGAGCAGATTACACGAATTGAGAAATTCGATATTCACACCAAACCGCGCAGAGGCAATTTGTTGCCCGCGATTATTGGGATATTTGCCCATAATATCGCTCAATTCCCCACCTTCACCGTTCACACAGATGGTATTAAGCCGATACGCCGCCTCTGCATACGCCTTATAGCTCAATTCCCCTTGTGACCCAAACGACATCGCACCGATTAAAATCGGCATAGCATGTCGCCCAACCGATAAATCCACCATGCTGGGGTCTACTGGCTTGGGTGATGTTTTGAATCCCAAAATATGACGGATTGCCACAGGGTTCTTTTGCTCCAACGCCAACATCGCCTCGTTGTATTCATCGAGATTGCTCAGACCTTGCGCGACATCTTCCACTTTTTTCCACATTTTGGGGTATAAGCGGTCTGGGTTTTCTAGCTTATTACGTTTTTCGCCTCTAAATTCGGCGGCACGTTCTTCTGCATCTTCCAGAATATCCGACCAAGTGAGTCCGCGACCTTCTGACCCAAAATAATTGGGTGTGCCAAAAATCGCCGCCACACCTTTGGATAACCCAATGGAGCTAAAGCTATGCCCATAACCACGCAATTCATGACATCCGATGGTGGATGTGATTTTTTCTAAGCCAGAATTAATCGTTCTAACCGTATTGCTTGTCCGTTTGATAATATCGTCTGTGGAGGGGTTATCCGTGGCGCGTGGCGCAATCCCTAATGCCACCGCATAAAAGGCATACGGCACAATCGCGTTTGCACCCAAGCTAATCGCCATTGCCATATCGTGCAAATCGCGTAATGAGCCAGAGCGTAAGATAATACCCGCCCGACGACGTAAATTTGCCCCCGCATCAGCATGACGCAAGGCTTTATCTACCGCCGCCACGACCAATAATGGGTCAATCCAGAAGCATGTGCCTTCATAAATACCGCTATCATCCAAGACGATGAGCATCGCACCATCGCGTACAGCATCTACTGCCTCTTGTTGCAGGCGTTCCAGCTCATTTTCGATGGTCTCATCACGGGCGGCGCTCATCGGAAGGTGGAAGGCATACTGACCAAATTCTGCCACAACATCTTCTAGGGTATATGTGCCTAATTTTTGGGCGACAGGGCTCAAATCGGCGTTATTGCCCAGTTCTGGATGCCCACCCAGCAACAAGGGTGTTTCCAGTTCCATCAAAATATCATCATCATTGAGCGTATCGCCCACCAATGGACGCACACCCAATATCATCCGCATAGAAAATTGAGCGCGTTCACGTTCACGGTCAATGGCGGGATTTGTGACCACTGCCACCGTTTCTTTGAAATAATCTGCCAGATTAGTGCGTTTTTGATTCAACGCCCCCAAAGGACCATCCCACCCCAATGAGCCAATAGTCTCTTTTTTGTTGATAGCCATCGAATCAATGAGTTCTGTATGATAGCGTTCCCATCCGAGCGATGCCATTGTGTTGGTATTGATGGGATTGGCGCGGGTTTGCCACGCATAACTGGTCTTAGTAATGGCTGGCGCGGTGGATGTTGGCGCGTATGTCATGACCGATTCACGCCCATCACCAAACGGCATCGGTGGTTGAATATTGGCGGGTGGTGTGGATAGTGGTGCTTTTGTCCCCGCATAAACACGTCTGCCACCGCCTTTATTGGGGACACGTTCCCTATAGCGGGTGACAACGTGTTTTTGGATGGTAGGATAATCGAGTACCTCAATTGAATGACCTTGGTTGATTTTGAGGGCGATTTTTTCCCCTGGTGCCATCGGTTTTGGGCTGGCAGACATAGCATCTAAGAAATACACGCCGCGTTCTGATGTAGCGAAATATTCTTTTTCTGTCTCGCCAAACCACAAGGGGCGCAATCCAAGCGCATCCACACTAAAAACACACAAATTCCCCAAACGTGCCGCCACACCTGCGGGACCCTGTGCGAAAGGTCCAAACGACTGGCGAATTTCACGGTACATCTGTTGCATTTCGAGATTATTTTGAGAGAGGTCGTGTTCAAAGGGGGGAAAAATATATTCCATTGCTTCAATGAGGTCGAGTCCATAACGCATACATAACGCCTGAATCACACGGTCAACGTCTTGGCTATCAGAATTATTAGGCGCGAGATGAATCCCCAACATGGCAGATTCCATACGGAAACGCGACACGGTATTAAATTCGCCATTATGCCCCAACACACCAAAGGGTTGTGCGCGTTCAAAAATGGGGTTGGTATTGGTGCTATAACGGGCATGTCCGAGTGTGACGGTAGAGGCATAATCGGGGTCGCGTAATTCTGGATAATAGCGACGCAAAATTTCGACTGTGCCTTGCACTTTATATACCACGCTATGGGCAGAAAGCGATGGCAAATGCACACCCAAACTACGTTCTAAACGCGATTGCAAATCAAACAAGGTAAGGTCTAATTTATTAGACGGCACTTGCCCATTCATACCAGCAATTTGCCAAAATACAGGTTCATTTTTCTCGGCATTGGGTCCCAATACCAAACGATTAACATTACCGGGTTCATCCAATAGGACGTGTAACCCCGCATCGGTGATTTCTCGGCAAATTTGCTCAACAAGATTTGAGGCGCGATTGCGGTCTGCGGCGGGAATCATAATATGCCCCACCCAGAAATTACGGTCTGTGGCAAGTGAGGAACGCAAACCTGCATGGGCAAGGCGCTTTGACCATAACTGACGGGGGATATCGGTGAGAATCCCCACACCATCGCCTTCACCGTTGATATAACCTGTACGATGCCCCATACGGGCGAGCCCTTCAATCGTGCGCTTCACATTGCCATGTGTGGCTTGTCCGCCCTTGCGAACAGCACAAATCAGCGCACACGCATCGCGTTCTTGGGTATCTATCAGATGGCGGTCATCCTGCACATCGAGTTGCATGTCGGGGTCGTTTTCCTGTTGCATAAGTTAAATCCTTCCAATAATTCACAGCATTAAATGACGAAAGTGGGTTATACGCTGTAAAAAAGGATATAGTTTAAGTGGTTATAATTTTGGCAGTTTGTGGAAACATGACAAAAATCGCACATTGCCATTAGATGACTATAACAAGGGATGGGGCAAATGAAAATGGATTAACTATATGAACTTGATTATAAGAATTGCACAATATAGACGAAAAACGGGGGGATTTATCGGTAAAAGTTGCTAAAAAATGATGTTTAATAGCTAGTTTGGAATATAGGGCGCAACAAATTACGCCCTACAATAGGCAAAATATAGAGTAACTGGTTATTCCCACCAATACAACATCATATCTTGTTCCAATGTGGGTGCGCCCATTTGGTGTAACATCGCCAAAATTTGAGCGCGATGGTCTGTGCCATGATTAATTACATGCACCAAAATTTCCCATACCATGTTGGACTTCATCCCACCACGATGAGGCATATCATACAACGCCAATCGTATCATATCGGCGTTGGTGAGGGTGTTCAGATGTGCCATTATGCTTTTTTCAGCATCATCCCACCGCGCCCGCACAGAGGCTTTGCTGGTGAATAATTCATTTGAGGGAAAATCGGGCAATGCTTCTCCTTTTAGCCGTGCAAACCACCGTTCATCTACCCCAATGAGATGCACACACTGATTGCGGATAGACCCCTTAGAATAGACAAGTTCCTCAATAAATTGTTCATCTGTGAGGGTGCTAATGCAATCATCCCACACCTTACGGTGCATCCCAAAATGATAGGTATACATTTTTTTAATCGCAGAAATATCCATGTCTAATCACTTTCTGGCGCAATACGCCAAATATCTAAGCCCGTATCACAACCAATAACCAATGTAGTCATATCATGGCTCATGCGAATCATATCTGGCACACGCGAACATGCCCGAAATTCGCCCAAATCAATGCGCTCCCCTGTGGCGACAATCCACGCCACCACACGCGGTTCAAAATCTTCATCTATGCCTAAAATCACAGTACCGTCATCAGAAACATAAAATGCCTGAAAATATGCGCCGTCTAGTTCTGCCACTGGTATATTTTTGCCCGTTTCAAAATTCAGTAGGCTCACCGTTTGCGACATGGGGTCACGCCATACCAAAAATTGCCCATTGGGGGATATTTGACCAAATACGGCGGGCATATCACCGACATCGGCGCTCGCCAAAATATCACCTGTTTCTAAATCCCATAGCTTGACCTCCCCTTGTGCTGATGATGTGACCACATACGGGGGCAAAATGCGCCCAATTCGCACAATGGCATCGGAGTCATCGGCTGGTGCATACGGGATATAGGTGGGCGGGGTATCGGAACGCATAGACCCCACCACAGAGGTATTATTGGCTATGACTAGTGCCTCAATCCATGCCTGCCCAGACTCGACCCATAGGGCTTGTGGCATGATTTCATTAGTGAGCGCAAAATTCATAATGGCTTGTGTGCCAACCTCTATATCACGAAAGGTCACCAGCCCCTTATCGTCTACAACGGCAATGGTATTGCCATCTTCACTAATAAATATCGCATCAATAATATTTGGATTTTCGAGCGCGGGGTTGGTGATACTAAAGGCATCGGCAAACACGCCATCTTCAAAAATAATCATGCGGTCTAATCCCACCCGCACACCCACGCGCCAACCATCTGGTGAGACGACAAACCATCCACTGATAATATCGGGATATGGCTCAAAATCGGCGCGTATCACCGAGCGAAAATCGCGGATATTTTCGGCAGAAATGGGAATAGGTGCATCCGTTTGGGCAAAATTTGGGGCAATGATGAGCAAAAAACACAAAAATAGTAGGATATAGTGGCGCATAAGTTAGACACCTTTCGTTGGATATACTATAATCCTTGTTATGGAGAGATGTAAAGGGTATAGGACATGACACCAGAACAAATTGAAAATAAACTGAGTCGGATTTTGCTCAAAGTCGAAAAACCCGGTCGCTATGTGGGCGGGGAATATAATAGCATCGTCAAAAATTGGGATGATATAGATTTTAAGGTGGCATTGGCGTTCCCCGATATTTATGATTTGGGCATGTCCAATTTGGGGATTATGCTCCTTTATGAGCAAGTGAACAATCACCCCGATATGCTGGCAGAGCGTGTTTTTTCGGTGTGGGAAGATATGGAAGCGCACATGCGCGGGGCGACTATTCCCCTCTTTTCCCTAGAGACCAAGCACCCTATCCGCGAATTTGACCTGTTGGGGATTAGTCTGCCCTATGAGCAACTATTCACTAATGTGTTGACACTCATAGACCTTGCTGGGATGCCGATTCGCAGTGTTGACCGTGACGAATCGTACCCGTTTATCATCGCAGGTGGTCATGCGTGTTTTAATCCAGAACCAATGGCAGATTTTATAGATGCATTTGTGATTGGCGAAGGCGAAGAAATCATCCTAGAAGTGGCAGAGACGCTCAAAAATATGCGTGGTGCATCACGCTATGACCAGTTAGAATCCATCGCCAAAATTCAGGGCATGTATGTTCCTCTTTTTTATGATGTTACCTATAACCCCGATGGCACAATTGCCGCCATCATGCCTAATAACCCCATCGCACCCAAGCGGGTACTCAAACGGATTGTCCCTACCCTGCCCAAGCCATTCACCAATTTTCTCGTGCCAAATATAGATACGGTGCATAACCGTGCGCCCATCGAAATTATGCGTGGTTGCACACGGGGCTGTCGTTTTTGCCACGCAGGGATGATAACCCGTCCCGTGCGTGAGCGCCCTGTGTCAGAAGTGATGGATGCCATAGAAGCCATCATCCACGCCACTGGATTTGAAGAAATTAGCCTGTTGAGCCTGTCGTCATCCGATTATGCCTATGTGCATGAATTGGCAGATGCCGTGCATGGCAAATATGCGGGTAGTGGCTTAAGTCTCAGTTTGCCCAGTTTGCGGATTGAATCCACCAGTACCGATTTGCTGGATAAATTGGGTGATACGCGCCGTCATGGGTTCACATTTGCGCCAGAAGCCGCCACCGAGCGTATGCGAAACATGATTAACAAATATGTGCCAGACGAGCAAGTGCTACAAACCGCCCGTGATGTGTATTCACGCGGATGGCGCACGATTAAATTTTATTTCATGATTGGGCATCCCAACGAAACGCTAGAGGATGTACAAGCTATTGTGGATTTATGTAAAGCCGTCCTCAAAGAAGGGCGCAAACTGCTAGGGGCAAAAGCAACGGTCAATGTGGGTGTGAGTACTTTCATCCCCAAGCCCCATACACCTTTCCAGTGGGTGCCACAAGATAGCCACGAACAGGTAGATGCCAAATTACGCCTGCTCAAAAGCCAATTGCGCGAGGGTGGCTTACATCTGCGTTGGAACGCCTTTGAGGATAGTGATTTTGAGGGGTGGCTCAGTCGTGGCGATAGACGGCTTGGCGCGGTGATAGAACGCGCTTGGCGGATGGGTTGCCGATTTGATGCCTGGATGGACAAGCACCATCACCCCGTCTGGCTACAGGCATTTGCCGATGAAGGGTTAGACCCTAGTTTTTATACCACCCGTGAGCGCGACATCACCGAAGTTTTTGCGTGGGACCATATAGATGCGGCGGTGCATAAAAAGTTCTTGGTGGAAGATTATCTGATGAGCATTAAGGGCGAAACACGGGTAGATTGCCGTGACCAATGTTTTGCCTGCGGCATTTTGCCGAAATTCAAGGATATTCGCTCGCAAACAGAAGCCACAGACTGGGAATGTCCGCCAGTGAAACCCATTAGTGAGCGCAAACGCAAAGACACCGATGAGACCATTCGTGTGCCAAATGTGACCCTATTGCCGTAGTTATATAGAGAGGTTTGCAAAATGAGCATTATTAGGCAATTCCAAACTGATAAAACGACTATCTATTGGGGAGATGTGCTAGAGGTATTGCAAACACACATTCTCAACCAGTCGGTTCAACTCATTTTTGCAGACCCGCCTTATAATATCGGCAAAAAATTTGGTACTTTTATAGATAAATGGGACACAGAAGCCGATTATCTGGCGTGGTGCTATCAGTGGCTTGATTTATGCCTGCAAAAATTAACACCTAATGGCAGTTTATATCTTATGGCATCCACCCAAGCCATGCCCTATTTAGATATTTATCTCCGTGAGAAAATCCATATTTTATCGCGGATTATATGGGCTTATGATAGTTCTGGCGTACAAGCCAAAAATCACTTTGGGTCTAGCTATGAGCCAATTTTATATGGGGTGATAAACGATAAAAATTACACCTTTAATGGAAACTCGATTCTAGTAGAAGCCAAAACAGGTGCAAAACGGGGTCTGATAGATTATCGAAAATCGCCCCCTACCCCCTATAGCACCACCAAAGTTCCGAGCAATGTTTGGCAATTTCCGCGTGTGCGTTATCGGATGCCAGAATATGAAGAACACCCCACCCAAAAACCAATTGCACTATTAGAACGAATCATTCAAGCCAGTAGTCACCGCAATGATATGATATTAGACTTATTTTCTGGTACATTCACCACCAGTTATGTCGCCCAACAATTAGGCAGGCAATCTATTGGTATCGAATTGCAACAGGATTATATCAAGATTGGCTTACGCCGTTTGGGAATACAGTCTGAATTAGACGGTGAATTACTAGCACCGATAGCCAAATCCTACCAGTCACCCATTTCATCGAAACAAAAGCGCTAATGCACAACATTAGAGCGTCTTAAATTATGTATTGGACAAGGAAAATTATCAGAAATCATTCAGGAAATTATTTTGCAAAGTCGCATTGAGTTTAATATGCCATTACAATAATCATTTATCCACCTTTTCATGTCACAATGATAAGGGTTTAATAAACTTACGCCAAAATTTAACATACACTTAGTCATGTTAAACGATAATCAATGCAAGTTTGCGTTAACGGACAGAGGAACAATGGTAAAAATATTAGTTGTAGAAGACGACCACACGTTACGACATAACTTAGTCGAAAAATTACGTTCAGAAGGATTCACCGTAATTGTCGCAGAAGATGGGGAAATTGGCTTGCAAAAAATTCGGAGCGAATTGCCAGACCTCATCGTCCTCGATATTATGTTGCCCAAATTAGACGGGCTGAGTATTTGCCGTATGGTGCGTCACGACACCGCCACCGCCCGCATCCCCATTATCGCTATCACCGCCCGTAGCAACGAAGTAGATAAAATCGTTGGGCTAGAGAGTGGCGCAGATGATTATATCGTCAAACCGTTTGGCTTGGGCGAATTTTTGGCGCGGGTGCGTGCCGTATTGCGTCGTCTTGTAGACCGCCCTGTCGTGCATCAAGACGAAATTATCTCCAACGACATACGGCTCAACCTAACGGGTCGGCGTGTTTTTAAGCAAGAGGAAGAAGTCCGCCTCAGCAACAAAGAATTTGACCTGCTGGCAGAACTCATGCGGAATAAAAGTGCTGTCCTCTCGCGGGATTTAATCCTCACCAAAGTTTGGGGATACGATTATTTTGTAGATAAGCGCACGGTTGATGTGCATATCCGTTGGTTGCGCGAAAAAATTGAAGAAGATGCGTCTAACCCCAAGCGGATTGTCACCGTGCGCGGGGTTGGTTATCGTTTTGAGGGATAAATAACACCTATGGAATGGCTCATCATTGCCTTTTTACTCCTGACCCTTGTCGGTCTGGGGATATATACGCTCGGCTTGTTCCAACGCGAAAAACAGGCTCAAGAACAGCTTAAAATCAAAAAAGCGGAGATTATCGCTGCTCCTGCACCCATCCCAGCACCGATTATCGCCCCACCCGTGCCAGAAGTGGTTATATCTGCGCCTGTGGCGGTTGACCCTGCCCCCACACCAGAGCCACCACTCAATAAAATTTTGGCGGATGGCGCGTATGATGTGCTGTTGGTGGTAGATGTGACCTATCATGTGCTGACAGCGAATGAAAGCGCCCAGAAATTATTCGATAAAGACGCACTCATCGGCATTACCCTCTCCCAAATTGGCGATTTGCCCGAATTGGAGTTGATGGTCAATGATGCGCTGGTGAATGAGGAAGAATTTTTTGAAGAGCAAATGCTATTCAAAGAACGTCATTATCGGGTGCGGGCACAAGTCTATCGGCATGAAGGCAGACCCTATATTCGCCTCGCCATGAGCGATATTACCCAGCTTGTCAAGCTCAACCGCGCCCGTCGTGATATGGTGGCAAATATCTCGCATGAACTCCGCACCCCGATTGCCAATATCCGCCTCATTATAGACAACCTGTTTCATGACCAAGATAAGCCAAAACGCAAGGAGAGCATTTCATCTCTGCGAAATATCGCCAGAGAAACCGAAAATCTGATTTGGCTGGTGCAAGAAATGTCCGATTTATCTATGATTGAATCGGGGCAGTCTATTGTGCGGATGATAGAAAACAATCTGCATGTGATGGTAGATGATGCCATAGAACGGCTTGGTCAACGGATTGAAGTGAATAATATCCAAGTGGTCAACACTGTGCCAGAACACTTTTTGGTGTTATGTGACCGTGACCTCATCCAACGGGTGTTGGTGAATCTGATTCACAACGCCACCAAATGGTCACCACAAGGCGAAACTGTGACTATCTATGCCGAAAATGGTGGTGATGAAGTGACTATCCGCGTATTTGATAACGGACCGGGTGTCCCACCCGAACAAGTAGACCGCATTTTTGAGCGATTTTATCAGGTAGATGCGGCACGTTCTGGCGGTGAAGGGACAGGTTTGGGCTTGGCAATTTGTCGGCATATCGTAGAGGCACACGGTGGCAAAGTATGGGCAGAGGCGAACACAGGTAACATGGGCGGACGCTTCTTCTTCACCCTATTGAGCGCAGAAGAAGGCTAAGAGTAACCATTTTGTGGCTGACATACGATGCTAATGCCCAGTTATCAACCTTAAAATTGCACCTCATCCCTGTAAGGGCGCAGCATGTTACGCCCTTACAACACTCAAGAAATGGGCATGTAGGGACGTTATCTACTCATTCCATGCACGGACATCGCCTAATGAGGTGGCAGAACGAACTGCATTGCGAATCGCGGTTGCCATCGCTTCTGCGCCAAATGCCCCTATCACACTCACATTCGCCTCAATTTCGCCAGTCGCTAACCCAAACACCGTATCGCCATCGAACATCGTATGCGAGGGACGAATCGCACGCGCCAAACCATCATGTGCCATCTGTGCGACCTTATTCACACCCTCTTTGGTGAGTTTGGCGTTGGTGACAATCGTCCCAATTACCGTATTGCCACTGGCAGGCAACACCATCCGCGCCATGCCACGCATCACAGTCATCATGTCCATAAATGACCCGTCTGGGTTGCGAATCCCGCCCATAATCGCGCCAGATTCATCTATCACATCGCCAACAGCGTTCACGGCGACTAGCGCCCCTACCAACAAGCCATCGCCCAAATCAATTAGCGATGACCCCAATCCCCCTTTGGTGGCGGATGAATTGCCAAATATGCCCCCAATTCGGCACCCCATTCCCGCGCCGATATTACCCTGTGCTACGGGGTCGGATGTGGCAGATAGACAGGCTTGATAACCCATATCGGCGTTGGGGCGAATAGTGGGGTCTCCCATATATAAATCCATCAAAATGGCGGTGGGGACAATGGGAACGACAAACGGCGGGACAGGATGCCCAATCCCCTGTTCTTCGCAATAACGCATAACCCCGTCTGCCACCGATAAGCCATAGGCGCTCCCACCCGATAATGCAATGGCATGAACCGATTCGACAAGGTGCATGGGACGCAATAAATCCGTTTCGCGTGTCCCTGGTGCGCCACCCCGTTGGTCTACCCCACCGATCGTATTGGGTGGGCATAAGATGACGGTGCAACCCGTCATCCCTGCCTGTGATGTGGTATGCCCCACACGAATCCCATTAATCGCAGTGATTGTATTGTTGGTCATCATATCCTCACTTAAACACGACAGTTTTATTGTTATACACCAATACCCGATGCCCCAAATGCGTCCAGATTGCCCGCGCCAGCACCGTCTTTTCGAGGTCTTTCCCCTTGCGAATCATCTCACTGATAGAATCTCTGTGGTCTACCCGCGCCACATCTTGTTCAATGATGGGACCCGCATCCAAATCTGGCGTGACATAATGACTGGTCGCGCCAATAATTTTCACTCCGCGTTCATATGCCTGATGATAGGGCTTTGCACCCGGAAATGCGGGCAAAAATGAGTGATGAATATTGATAATACGGTTGGGAAATTGGGCGATAAATTCGGCAGTGATAATTTGCATGTAACGCGCCAATACCACCAAATCCACATTGTGCGTTTTGAGCAGGTCAATTTGTGCTTGCTCCTGCCCTGCTTTATTCTCTTTGGTGATGGTGAATTGGTGAAACGGGATATTAAATTTCTCGGCAATATGCCCCAATGTCGGGTGATTGCTGATGATAAGCGCGATATGCACACGCAAGTCGCCCGATTGCCAGCGCGATAATAAGTCATAGAGGCAGTGTTCCTCTTTGGAGACAAATAACGCCATGCGCTGAATTTCATCAGAAAAATGCACGCGCCACGTCATGCCATATTGCTCTGCCAATGGGGTAAAAGCGGTGGTAATTTTATCTTTGGGGATTTCAAACCCCGCCAAATCCCATTGGACGCGCATAAAAAACACGTTATGCTCAACATCTACATGCTGTTCGAGATGTAACACATTGCCATTGCGCCGAAAAATAAAATCGGTGATTGCCGCTACCAATCCGCGACGGTCTGGGCAAAAAATGAGTAATGTTGCCGATTCCATAACCACTCTTTCAGGGTGTAAGCGTGATATTCAGGATAAAATCGCCAGAATCGCGGTCATTAAAACCCATCACCTCAATGGTATAGGTGACATTGGCATCTAATTGAACAGCTTCTATAGTGGAATTAAAATCACCTAGCGCAATATCATCATTAAAGGCGAGGGAGTTCCGTCCATCAAATATGGTGACAACCGTATCGAGCAGGCTATCAGGGTTATACACACGAATCGAATAGTCACCATCTACCAGAGGCGTAAAATTATAATAGAGGCGCGTGTTCACTTGCAATGTGCCTTCTATCTTCTCATCTGCCAAAATATCACCCATCTCCACATTATCCACCTCAGATGATGTCACAAGCCAATTCACTGCCTCATCTAAAATGACATCATTTTCGGTAAATAACGTCTGTTCATTGACTGGGACACGGATGGATGGTATCACACCACGCCCTTCGATATTGATTTCACCGTTGGGTCCCAATCCGCGTGTGACGGTGAATCGAATCGTTTCTGCCTCTGGCATGATAAAATCATTCACGCCACCACCAAGTCCCATGGTCGGATATTGTCCAACGATAGCCGCACGGTTTTTCATGCTCATCGCCCACGAAAACGTCTCGCAGGCGCTGGCACATCCGGGTCCAATTAAGACAGCAACGGGTCCCGCGTAGCGCAATTCATCTGCAGGGAGCAACAAGCGACTTTCGCCACCCGGTGGGGAATAAAATTCACCCAAATCGGGGTTATAACGGGCGCTTCTGCCCAATGGATACGGGTCAGTGAAGAAATACGATGCCATCGCATTTGCCAGCCATCCCCAACCACCACCATTTTCGCGCATGTCTATAATCACACCCTGCACGCCATCCTCGTTCAGATAACGCATCATACGTTCCCATAACTGAATACTGAGCAGGTTATTATCGAAAAAGCCATAAATCTTGACATACACATAGCCATTTTCGAGTTGGCGATATTCCACAGGCAGGTTCAAATTACCCGATGGTGGCTCAATCCCGCGTGTATCATAGTAAGAAAAATCGAGGCTATCCGATTCAAAGACAGTCATCAGGTCAACGGTTGTTGTATCAACCTCATTGAGATTGCGATACACAAGCGTGACCTGTTCCCCGATAGGGAATCGCAATACATAGCGCAATTGCTCCAAACGGCGGTTATGTGTGGTGCTAAACGGACCCGTCCATGGAATGACGGCAGAAATCGCCTCGCGGATGAGGATATTATTCACAGAAATAATTTCTGCACCCAATTGAATCCCTGTGCGGTCTGCGGGGCTATTTGGGGTGACATAATTGACCAAAACACGCCCATCATCGGTCTCACGAATGGCAACCCCAATCCCACCTTCGGTTTCTTGCCAATAATAGGTAATCAGAGACCGCACCGTCCCACCAACATGACCATCAGGGATTTGCCACAAAAAGTCACGCAACGCAAATAAATAGGCTTCGCGGTTATTACGGCGCTCCGCTTCTTCAAAACGGGGATAAAATGTCGTATATAAATCATCCCAATTAATGTTTTTATATGCGGTAAAAGAATATTCTCGGCGCATCAAATCTACCATTGCATCAAAGGCATCGGTATAAGATAAATCAGAAAAATCAACTAGTTCTGCGCCTTGTGGCTCTAAGAGGTTTAAATCTGCTTCGCGGGAACGGTCAAATGTGAATGGCGATGTCTCCAAATTCACCACCGTATAGCCCTGTGGCAATATCACGAGAGGGTCGTCTTCAGTGAATAATTTGCCATCTGACCCAAAATCACTTGGGAAGGCTTGCGTGTCATCTGGCGAATACACCACAAACGCCCCACCGACAATTTCCCCTTGGTCGTCTGGATTGGTACTCACACGGGTGGTCGCATAAGCCGTTGACCATCCCCCACCACCCAAATCACGCTCTTCTAAGAATGGGTCTCCCCATACATTCTCCCAATAGGCAACCGCAAACACCTGCACGCCACGCTCTTCGATACCATTAAAATTGACATCACGATATTCACCTTGTGGTTCAATGGGGAGTGCGAGGCTATAAGTAAATGGCGATGTATAAAAATCGGATGTGATTTGCGCGAGTGTCTGCGACTGCATAGACATCACAAAGAAGCGGTCACGGTCAACAAATCCCGCTTGGTCTTCTAGGATGATAACAGGCATGGCAACCCCACCAGTGAAAAATGGGTTACTATAACTCAGAGTACCACGTATAACCACCGTTCCACCTTCATCATTGGTGATAGGTGCTGGTGGGATATTTTCTTGTGCAAAAATTTGTCCTGTAAAAAGGAATATAAACATCAAACTGACAATGCGTTTACGCCACATGCCGTATCCTTTCAGAATATGCAAAGCTATAAGCATCATTGTATGATTTTTGCGGGATAAATCAAATATATATGAAGAAAATATGCGCTTTGTTACAATTTACTTAGGTGGGGATTTGGTTCGGGTGTATACACAGCATGTTCGTACTTCTGCTCTCTCACTCTAAAACGAAAAGAGGATGTTGGCTGGATGTAGAAAAAAGGACGTTGGCAACGGCTTACTCTCCCACACCGTTACCAGTGCAGTACCATCTGCGCTTG
>DAOTUO010000294.1:0-6152 GCA_034436595.1 Anaerolineae bacterium
AGGAGACATCCCATGACCGCCTATCAGACCTATAAAACGGCTTTTTCTGGGCGCAAAATGCCCTTTGCCTATGTGGATATGGATTTATTCGACCAAAATATCACCCACATCATGGCACGGTCTGGCGATAAGCGCGTGCGGATTGCCTCAAAATCGGTGCGCTCGGTGGCATTGTTGCGCTATCTGCTCAAGGCGGATAGTCGGATTATGGGCGTGATGTGTTATACAACCCACGAGGCGGTCTATTTGGCATCACAGGGGTTTGATGACCTGCTGGTGGCGTATCCGTGTTTTCATCCAGACGATATTCGTGCGACCTTCTCGGCAATCCGCGCAGGCAAAACCATCACCCTCATGGTGGATTGCGCGGAGCATGTCGCACACATTCAACAATTGGCACAAGAGGCAGATGTGACTGTCCCTGTATGCTTGGATATTGACCTGTCGGTGGATTTTGGACGCTTACACTTTGGCGTATGGCGTTCTGGCGTGATGGCTGTGGACGATGCGTTGCGCGTGTTCGCCATCATCCAAAAATCCCCCAATGTCCGTTTGGATGGCGTGATGGGCTATGAGGCACAAATCGCAGGCGTGGGGGATGTGGGTGATGGGGCAAAATCGGCATTGATTCGCTGGATGAAACGGCGCTCCATCCCCAAAATTGCCAAACGGCGGGCGGATATTGTACTGGCATTGGTGGGACGCGGGGCGGTGTTGCGGTTTGTGAACGGTGGTGGGACGGGTAGCTTGGAATCTACCGCGCAAGAAGCGTGTGTGACCGAAGTCACGGCGGGTAGTGGCTTTTATTCCCCTGCCCTATTTGACCACTACGCGGGATTTAAGCACCTACCCGCGGCGGGGTTTGCATTAGAAATTGTGCGCCAACCCAAAATAGGGACGTATACGTGTTTGGGCGGGGGCTATATTGCCTCTGGGGGAGTCGGTAAGGTCAAAGCACCACTGCCCTATTTGCCAGACGGCGCAACATTGACCGATTTGGAAGGCGCGGGTGAAGTCCAAACGCCGATTGTGTATCATGGCAATGAGGTCTTAGGGCTTGGCGACCCTGTGTTTTTGCGTCATAGCAAAGCAGGGGAATTGTGTGAGCATTTCATGGCGTTGCTGTTGGTGCGTGGGGGCAAAGTGGTGGATGAGGTCACGACCTATCGGGGCGATGGCATGTGCTTTTTGGGATAACCCATATAGTGTTATAATGAAATGAATTGAGATAAATTTGGAGTAACCCCATGTATATTCACCGCATTATCCTGCGCGATGTTCGTAATTTCGATAACCTAGACATCACCTTATATGATGAGTTACAACAAAAACCACTCAATTCGGTGTTGCTCACGGGTCCCAACGGGTCTGGTAAGACGACACTACTACGGGTTATCGCAACATTGTGGGATAACTTTCAATGGTGGTTACGCTTCGATATAGAGAATCTAGTTACCTATTATACAAGTCGGTATCGCTTGCATGAAATATCTATCAATATGGGTTCAATGGCTATAGAGTTAAGGGGATTTCCGCAACCCATATCATCAGACCAGAATGATGCTACCCAAGAGTTCCCATCGGCAATTTGGTTATTTATTGCAACAGATGATAATTATATGGCGCAATTGCCATTAAAAGAAAGTGCCAATACGGGATTTATTGGGTTAAAGGGAACATCTGAGAATTTCAAAATTGAATCTTCGTTAGAGAAATATTGGGTTAAAAACCTCATCACACAATTAGATTCTTTACAAATTGGGGTGTCAACTATACCGCAACTACCTAATATGCTCTTTTTTGATACAGCAGACCGCACAATCTTAGAACCACCAGACCAAAGTCGGTTTGAAGCACAACCCGAATCATTATATAAATGGTTTGCTGGATACAGTAATCGTGATAGAACAAACCCTCATATCGAAACAACGATTAAGAATATAAAGCTAAGAAATCCAGAGACATTTTATAGCATATTGAAAAGTGTTAATCAGTTTTGGAGTAATACAAAATCCATCAACGATTTGGATGAAAATCTACGTTTGTTAGTTCAGGTCAATAAACCAAAACCTGTGTTTCATTATATTGAAGATTTGAGTGCTGGTGAACAACAATGCCTCATCATGATGGTGATGGTCTCCCGATGGATGATGCCAGGGGGGGTTGTCATGATTGATGAACCCGATTTGCATCTGCATATTAGCCTACAACGGCAATTTATTAGTGCCATTGAAAAAATTGTCCATGAGCGCGGAGGGCAATTGATTATCGCCTCTCATTCACCTGAAATGTGGGATAAATTTTATGATTCGCAAAAAATACGCTTAAAATTGGATGTTGAGGAAATCATCCATGAATAATATGAATTGGGATGACCTACTCGGCATAAAACCCTATGGGCTTGCTGTTGAAGGGAAAAATGATGAAATTATCATCCAACGGTTTTTGGATATGGGGGGAAAATCGGGGCATTAGCAAAGTTGGGATGCACGTCTGGTGGTGAAGCAAGTAGAGGGTAAAGCCAATGTATTTGCCGAAATAGAAAAAAATGAACCGCGTATTTGGGGACTCATAGACCGTGATGCGTATTCATCTACACAAATAGATGATTTACAAGCAAAGTATCCGCGTTTATTGGTATTGCCTCGTTGGACAATCGAAAATTATCTTATTGTGCCAGATGAACTTGCCCTATTGTTCCCCAATATTCAGCCAAGCATTGAAGCACATCGTGCCAATTGGGTAAAACACGGGGCATTATGGCATGTGTTACAAGAACAAGGTGTTTTTGAAGAAGATTATCCCAGAAAATTATTCGATGTCCCAATACGAAATGATGATGAAATCCACGCCTTACTCCATCGTTGGCGCAATCAAATTGACCCTGATAAGGTGCTAACAACATATTCTGAAACACGTCAGCAATTTAGCATCAACAACGATAAAGATTATACACAACATATTCATGGGAAAACCTTTTTTGGGGCAATCGTCAAACCGCTTATCGACAGTCATATCAAACCTAACTTGAGCAAAGATAAACTCAAAGAAAAATTAGTTGAGCAGTTTCGAGATTGCCCTGCCGACCTTGTGCCACTCTTACGGCGGGTGATGAATTAAGGAGGAAATATCCCCCTACCCCACAGTCACAACCATCAGATAACCCGTCTGCTCCAAAAATTCGGCAGTGGCGGTTAATACAGTCACATCATCGGGCGCGGTCATCAGGGTGATGCCGATTTCGGCACGGTCGGTATGGATGCCAATACCCTTTTTCAGCGACCAGCCCAATTCACGCACCATGCGGTTGGCAATTGTCAAAATTTCCTGCTGATTCGGATGAGGGTGGATGCTCATGGCATAGCCCGTCTGGACGGATAGCTCATTCATCACCTCACGGTAACGCTCCCCCACTTGGGGCGATATAAACGACAACACAATGCCACCGCCTTTGAGCGATGCCTTATACAACCCATGACCATCGAGCCGACTACGGATAAGCCCATAGGTGGCGTTGATTTCCATCTGGTGTCCTGTGGTAGATGGTGAGGCAACCGTGTTGGCAGATTTATTGCCACCAGAAACGGCGGAGGGTGTCATCAACTTAAAGCCTGTTAAATCCAGATAGGTGGCTTTGAGTGCCTCTAGCGTCTCTGGGGATATATCGGCAATATCCGCGACCACCTCGCGTTTGTCCATATAATACGACACACCCTTAACCAGCCGTGCGCCTTTGGGGAGCAATTCATATACGGCATCACCCAATGCTTGTTGATTGGTGGTGGGGGTGGTATGCACTTCCCAGCCGGTGGTCTCTTCTAATTGGTCAATGTGGTCTATCCACTTATAAACGGCGCGTTCTGGAAAATCGAATGTGAGCATCAGGCGCTTGCGATGAATCTCCATCCCCACTTTGCGGAGGCGGGCTTCGGGCGGAAATGCCTCTAGCGCCATATCGCGGGCGACATTTTGCTCCACAGGACCATCCTGTAGGGCGCGTTTTGGCAATAATCCGCCTTGCTCAACACTCGCGCCATCATACGCCAGCCCCATGACAATCGCCGCCAGTGCCTCTAGCGCGGTTACACCATCTGGCAAGGGGTTGGGGATTAATCTCTCTGGCAAAATTGGCTTGGCATCCGCCACAAGGCGCTGGCGTATATGAAATGGCAATACCACATCTTGCAACACCTTAATGCGGGTGGCGATGGTATTCAACTGGGTTTTCATGCCCACACCCATCTCACGTTCCCAATTGCCGATGACCCACAGAAGCGCATCACCCGCGTATTGCCGACCCTTTGCGCCCTGAACTTCTGCCTCGAATGTATCTTCCGATGCACCGACCACCACCGCAATATGGGGGCGATTATTGGTATCGCGCAACACAACCAATTTGCCGATGAGGTCGGGATGTGCCAGCAAAAATGCACGGCTACGCAATGATTTTTCGATTTGCTCCGCCGTCCGCACCTGAAAGGTATCTTTGCGTCGCCAATCTTGGGCAAAATAGAGGCTATTGGCGAGGGGCTTAATCACCTCCCCTGCTCGCTCCCCATCACCCCACCACATCTGCGCGAGTTCTCTGGCGCTAAAAAAATTGCCCACCTGCGATTTGAGCGATTCCCAAAGGGTCTGTGCGTTGAGCGCATCGGTCTGATTGCCAGTCGCCACACGGGCAATGCCCCATGGACGTTTGGGAAAGCTAAAATGCTCCGTCTGACCAATACGCGGGGTTATCACACGCCGTCCCCGTTGACGCAAACGGGTCGCAAGGCTATGACGGGCAGATGGGTCACCATGCACCAGCATAATTTCGTCCGCATCTAGCGCCTCTGCAATACTGACCAGTTCCGCTTCATCGGCGTGTGCCGAGAGCGAATAGGTGTCTATCATACACCGCACGGTGACAGGCTGACCGTCTATCTTAATCGTCCCCGCGCCATCGCCTTCGTCACGCGCCTTTATTAACCGTTGCAACATCTTGCCAGGGGCTTCTTCGTCCTGATACCCAGTGAGGAAGATGGCATTTTTGGGATTCCCCGCCATTTTTTTGGCATACATGGCAGATGCCCCGCCTGTGAGCATCCCGCTACTAGCAATAATCACCGCAGGCGCATCATCGGCAAGCATGGCATCGCGCTCGGCATTAGACTGAATCGCCTTCACTTTTTCGCGGAAAAAAAGATGTTTATCCCCCGCCATTTTGACCGTATTGGGTGGCAATAAATCGGGGAAGGTGGCATAGCCGTTGCATACCGCCCGCACCATGCCATCGGCATAAATCGGCACATCTAATTGGTCACGATACGCCAAAACAATCTGCAACACCTCTTGAGCGCGTCCCAATGCAAAGGCGGGAATAAGTGCCTTGCCACCGCCTTCTATGACCGCTTTGAGCGAGGCGATAATGCGTTTTTCTTCAGCATCACGGTTGGCATGGAGTCGCCCGCCATACGTGCTTTCGAGTACCAGCGCATCGGCTTTGATACGGGGAGTTTTGGCGGGCAATACGGCACGTTGTTGATTAAGCGACACATCGCCACTTATCACCAATGTGCCTTCTTCACTCTCAAAAACCAACATTGCCGCCCCTACGATATGACCCGCCACATGATAAGTCACTTGCAAGCCTTCACCGAGACGAATCGGCTGGTTAAATTCCACCGTCTGAAACGTATCGAGCAGGCGTTGGCTGGCGATTTCATCGAATATCGGCAATTCGCCTTCTTCCTCTTGCTTGCTTTTCATGATGCGTTGAGCATCTGCCTGCAAAATGCGCGTGAGGACTTGTGTGGGGCGCGTGGCAAGGACAGGGACATGCGGATATTGTTCCACGACCAATGGCAATGCGCCTGTGTGGTCGGTATGGGCATGGGTGACGAGCAGGTAATCTAACCCACCACCCACCGAAATGGGGTGTAAATCGGGTAATTGGTCGTTTTGGATACCACGGTTGGTCTTGGGGCTAATGCGGATGCCTGCATCCACCAAAATTCGCTTGCCCGCAATTTCGATGAGGGTGCTACTGGCACCCACCTCATCGGCACCGCCGAGAAAAGTTATCTTCATAGGGACTTTCCTTTTATTGAGCTATAGGGTTCTATTATAGCATATTGAATGTGGGGTATAATCAATAAAATGTATAAGAG
>DAOTUO010000295.1:0-4833 GCA_034436595.1 Anaerolineae bacterium
GGGTGGGGGTGGTGGGTGGGTTATTTATGGTTTCCAAGAGGGATGTCGCAAATTGGGCGAGTAGGTGTGCCACAGACCCATCATCTGCCAACGATTTTTGTTCTGTCACGATGACTTCTGCCGTGTTGTTGATGGGGATGCCCGCGCTTTGTGCAAATCCCATTATTTTTTGCACCGATTCGGCTTGTTCGTCCTCTGCCATGTTTTGATGTTCTGCAACAAAACGGCTCATACTCTTAATCAGTTTGCGGAGCTCGGTAAATTGTGTATCGAAATCATCTTCAGATGCCGATTTTTTTGCCAACTCACCTAATTGCTTCTCACCCCATTGGAGTAAGGTGGTCGCGGGTTGGTCTGTGAGCGCATCTGTGAGCGACTCATCCTCATAAAATTGCGATATGGCGTTTTCTAGGTCTATGTCTGACATCTGTCACATCCTTTCAAACACAATAATAACTAAAAAATCCGCAATAGACCATAATCGTTGCAGACTCGTTACCCTATGTTATAATTCATGGAGAGCATTTATGCTATTGAAATTAAGAAAAAATTCAAATTTTTCTCTATTTGCATGTAGAAAGGTTGTTAACCGTGAGTTCCCTCGTTACTACATTAACCGAGACCTTGCGCTATCGTGGTGCAATTGGTCAATGGAGCTGGGTGTTGCATCGCATCACTGGCTTAGGTGTGTTGTTTTTTTTCATCCTCCACATCATAGATACTTCGTGGTCGGTGTTTTATCCAGAATTATATGAAAAAGCCATTGCTATTTATCAGACACCCCTCTTCACATTAGGCGAATTTGCTTTGGTGGCGGCGGTTGTCTATCATGCCTTTAATGGGTTGCGTATCGGTATCTTAGATTACAATCCGCGTTGGTGGCGTTTTCAACAACGCGCCGCCATTTGGGTTGTGGCGCTTTCTTTAGTGGTCTGCATCCCCGTATTTTTGCTCATGCTCAGTCATGTTCTGAAATATTATGGCGAAAGTCCACAAACATTAGGGCTTGCCGAAGTGCTAGTGGAGCAATTGCCATTTGTCGTTGGCATTGGTGCGGGTATTGTGGCGGCATTTGTGTTTGCGGTGATTGTCGGCTTGGTGGTTGGCAATAAAGAACCTGCTGTGGCGGGTGGCAAAGGCAAAGGGAGCAAATTAGAACGTTTTTGGTGGTCATACATGCGGATGAGTGGGTTGCTCATTGTTCCGTTGGTCTTTGGACATTTGGCTATCATGCACGTTGTTCAGGGCGTATTCGATTTAACGGTTGTTGGCGCTCCTGTGGCTGGTGTGACTGCCACTGTAACCGAATTAGCACCCGGTGAATATTTTGGCAATGCCATCAACGATAGCGGTACAGCAGTGGAATTTGTGGGAGAACGCTGGAATTATTTGGTCGCAAGTGTTGCCATTTGGCGTTTCTATGACTTTGCACTCCTGTTCCTTGCCGCCGTTCATGGGTTTAATGGCTTGCGCTATGTATTGACCGATTACACGTCTAATAGTGTTCTTCTGCGCCGAACAGCCACTTATGTCTGTATTATCGGCGCATCGGTGATTGTGGTGGTCGGTGGAGCGGCACTCGCTGGCACGATTGATAGCACCTCTGTGAAGATGGCAGAAAAAGCGCGAATAGCCCTGTTTGAAGAAGAGGGCGAGCATAGCACATCAGAGACAGAAGGCACTATCGCACCTGTCGAGACAGATACCGAAGAACCAGTGACCACTAATACCGAGACAGAAACCGAAACACCCGATAATTAATCTGAATTAAGGCGATACTCTTAGGAGCAATGATATGAAGATTCATAAGCACGAAGTAGTGATTATTGGTGCAGGTGGCGCAGGGTTGATGGCGGCGCTCTATGCCAGTAAAGACGGCGCAGATGTCGCAGTGGTGAGCAAACTCTACCCCACCCGTAGCCATACAGGGGCGGCATTGGGTGGCATTGGTGCGGCATTGGGCAATCTCGAAGAAGATAAACCCATCTGGCACGCCTTTGATACTGTTAAGGGTGGTGATTATTTGGCAGACCAAGATGCGGCGCTGATTTTGGCAGAAAACGCGGTGGATGCCATTGTCGAATTGGAACACATGGGATTGCCCTTTGACCGCACAGACGATGGTCGCATTTCGCAACGCCGTTTTGGTGGTCATACCAGCAATTTTGGCGAGAAGCCTGTGCGCCGTGCCTGTCATTCGGCAGACCGCACTGGTCATATGATTTTGCAGACCCTCTATCAACAATGTATCAAGAACAATGTCAATTTTTTCGATGAATACCATGTCGTAGATGTCATCATGAATGGTGATGTGTGCGTGGGTGCAGTGGCATTAGAATTATCTACAGGCGAATTTCATATATTCCACGCCAAAGCCATTTTATTTGCCACTGGCGGATGGGGACGCGTGTGGCAAATCACTAGCAACGCTCATTCTCTCACAGGTGATGGCGCGGCAGTCGTGTTTCGTCGTGGTGTGCCAATGGAGGACATGGAATTTTATCAATTTCACCCCACAGGCTTATATGGACTCGGGGTGTTGCTCACCGAAGGGATTCGTGGCGAGGGCGGGATTCTGCTCAATCGCAACGGAGAACGCTTCATGGAAAAATATGCCCCAAAAATCAAAGACCTCGCCAGCCGTGATGTCGTGAGCCGTTCTATCTATTTTGAAGTGCGCGATGGCAAGGGCATCAATGGGAGCAATTATGTCCATTTGGATATTCGCCCCCAAACGGTGAATCGCTATTTGGCAGAAGCGGGCGAAACACGCCGTATTGATGAAGATTATATCCGCAAAAATTTGGCAGAAACGCTAGACGTGTGCCGTACTTATATCGGCGTAGACCCGCTCACCGAGCCAATCCCCATTCAACCCACCGCGCATTATGCGATGGGTGGTATTCCCACCAATATTGATGCCGAAGTCATCCGCGATGCCTCTGGCACAGTGGTGCGGGGCATGTATGCAGCGGGCGAAGTGGCGTGTGTAAGTGTGCATGGTGCAAACCGTCTTGGGACAAATTCGCTGGTAGACCTTGTGGTATTTGGTCGGCGTGGTGGGATGAAAATGGCAGAATTTGTGAAAACGGCAGAATTTTTGCCACTGCCCAATAACCCCACCGCCCAAATTGAGGCAGAATTCCAACGGATTCGCAATGGCAAGGGAAAAACCCGTATTCATGAACTCCGCACACGGATGCAAAAGGTCATGATGGATCATGTCAGTGTGTTCCGCACCGAAGATACCATGCAACAAGCGGTGGATGAACTCATTGAACTGCGCCGTTTGTATATGAATGACACCTTCATCGAAGATAAGGGGTCAAAATATAACACCGACCTGCTCGAAGCGTGGGAACTGGGATGTATGTTGGATATGGCAGATGTCACCGCCATTAGCGCCATCAACCGTAAAGAGAGTCGCGGGGCGCATAGCCGTGAAGACTATAAAGACCGTGATGATGTGAAATGGTTGGTGCATACACTGGGCTATCGGGAGACAGACGATCCTTATGCGCCCACACCCACCTATCGCCTCGATACCACCAAAGCGGTGAATATGAGCCTTGCCGATTCTGACCCCCGCTTTGTACCAAAAGAACGGGTGTATTAAAGCCGATATATTGCTATTGGGCGCTACGGGCGAGGCACGCCTCGCCCGATGTAGAATAATTTTGATGATGATAACGCTAGTTTTGTGAGGGATAAGAGATGGATATTACATTCAGAATACGCCGTTATAACCCCGAATCGGGTGGCAAAGCCAAACCATTTTGGCAAGAATTTGAACTGAAAGATGTTGCAGAGACCAACCGCGTCCTCGAAATGCTTCACCGTGTCAAATGGGAACAAGACGGCACATTATCGTTCCGTCGCTCGTGTTCCAGTGGCATTTGCGGGTCAGATGCCATGCGAATCAATGGTCGCAACATGCTCGCATGTAAAGTTTTGGTGCGCGATGTGGTACGTGGGGAAAAAAATACGATTCAGGTAGAGCCGATTTTGGGCTTGCCTGTCCTTAAAGACCTGATTGTGGATATGGAGCCATTTTTTGCCCATTACCGCGAGGTTATGCCCTATTTTATCAATAACGACCCCGTACCTGCCGATGGACGTGAACGCCTGCAATCGCAAGAAGACCGTGATGTATTCGATGACACCACCAACTGTATCCTGTGCGCCGCCTGCACCACATCCTGCCCCAGTTTTTGGGCAAATGGCAAGTATGTGGGACCCGCCGCCATTGTCCAAGCACATCGCTTTATTTTTGATAGCCGTGACCAAGGCTGGAAAGACCGCCTCGCGGTGCTGTCTGAACCCAATGGTGTGTGGCGTTGTCGTACCATTTACAATTGCACCCCCGCCTGCCCACGTAATATCGAAGTGACCCGTGCCATCGGTGAGGTAAAATTGGCGATTCAACGCGGGAAGCGCGAGGGTATCATTGACCCTGCCACCATCCCCGCCAAATTCCATAACTAAATAAAATTTCCCCTAAAAACGGGCATGATAAGTTGTCATGCCCGTTTTTGTATCCTATCTGCATTTACATCTGTAAGTAACATTCGGTTAATTTTTTGAAAAAGAGTTTTGACCCCACTCCCAATCCCCTCCCCAAAAAATTGGAGAGGGGGCTAAAATCTCGCTTAGAAATGGTTTTCTCCCTCTTTCTCCACGCAGTGGGGCGTAGGGACGCAGGCAACCATGCCGTCCGCAGGGGGATAGGGGCTGTTTTTATAATTACATAGCGAATGTTACTAATAACAATAATCAATTTTTGTTAACTCCCCAAATAAGGTGGCTCAAAATTAGAATTTTGTGCTAAAATTC
>DAOTUO010000296.1:0-7420 GCA_034436595.1 Anaerolineae bacterium
TTCACGGGGTTTCAGAAGCACAGATGAGTGGTTCACCGCCCAGCGGCTGGCAAAATACACGCTATTTTTATCATATTTTGCTTTTTTAACTACGGACAAGCCTTACATGCCGTCCAAAATTGTCCAATAAATGCCTTTTTGCAAAAATTCAATACGTCCTAGCGACACGTAATGGCTTCGCCAACGAGTCCCAATGCTTCGGCAATGAGTCCAACAAGGGGGGTTACAGTGTCTTTAAAGACTGGCAACTCGCACCATAATCTGGCGGTATCTATGATGACCAAGCCAATGACAGAGGCACAGCAACAAAATAGGAGCAATCCCGCGCATCCAATCACCACCCAACGCCATGTGCTAGGGGTTTCATCTTCGCGCACAGCGTATGGGTCATAATCATAACCGGGTGGATTTTGGTTATAATCGGCGGGTTGTTCATAGCCAGCCGCATCATAAGTCGGCGCGGGTGGGACTTGCCCTTGTTGATAATAATTGGGTTGCCCACTCGGTTGCCCATAAGCAGGCGGTTGTTGGGGTTGCCCATAAGACGGTTGTTGCTGTGGTGGTGCATACGGGCTAGGTGGCTGTTGGGGTTGCGAATATTGCGCGGGCGGTTGTTGGGGTTGCGAATAGGGTGGTGGGGTGGCGGGTTGTTGTTGTGGACGCATGACATCATAACTGAGTGTCACGGTTTCGCCCAAACCAATCATATCGCCCCGATTTAATGCTCTACTCCCCGTTAGGCGCTGTCCATTGATGAACGTCCCATTGGTAGACCCCAAATCTTCGATAGTATAGCCATCTGTCCCACGAGTGATGCGTAAGTGATGACGACTCACTTCTGGGTCATTGATGGTAATATCGTTGGTAATATCGCGTCCTAACGTGAGAAGGTCTTTATTCAGCTCAAAGACCTGATTCGGCTGTGGTCCTCGGCGGACGATGAAGCGAAAATTATCGTTGTTTTGTATCATCTACTTGCGCTCCTAAAATGACGCTCAAACAAGGTGCTATTTGAGAAAAGACGACCATCATAATTGAAAAATATAAACCCACTGAATGATTATGTCAAATTCAGGGGATACTCATAATGACTTTTCTCTATTGTAGCGTATTTATGCGTGGTTTGCATGGAAATTATTGGTATTCGTTTCGTTCAATCGTCTAATTAATTCGATGATATGTTCGACCTGATTGTCTATATACCCCAGATGCTCGTTACGACGCTCCGCAGAGATGCGGTCATGGTAGCGTTCTACGATAGAAGCAGAGGTGCGAATGACGGCTAGGGGCGTGTGAATATCGGTGAGTGTCATGGCATATTCGTTGTTTTTGATGGTCGCCACTTCAATTTCTTGCTTGAGTGTTTCGTTTTAGCGCATCACTTCACCCATCAATGTGAGCAAAGTCTTGATAATTTGGTCTGTTTGTTCTGCATGATTCATATAATAAACCTCCAACATAACATAACGACTTACCGACTGGGCATATAGACCGTTTCTCGGATGATGTTAATAATCGCTTGTCCTGTTATCGCCTTGACAAGATGCACATGCGCTCCAGCCAATAGTACATACTCACTATCGAGTTCTTCTGTCAGACTACTCAACACAATAATGCGGGTGTGTGCCGATAGCTGGCGAATGTGCTTGATGGCATTCAACCCATTCAAAAGGGGCATCTGAGAATCTAGCACAAGCACATCGGGTAGATGTGCCACACAGAGCGCAATGGCATCGTGTCCATTATTGCCAACTGCAACGACTTCAATGTCATCTGCGCTAGAAAACAACAATACTAGCCCACGCCTGACCATTTCATAATCGTCTACAATAATAATGCGAATCATCACGCTATCTCATTTGCCAAGAATGTGTTACAAGATTATTTACATTCATCATAAAACAAATGACGGATATGGCGTATTGGTTGAATGGGGGGGATGGTCATGCCAAACGGCTAGTCTTTTACCTAGCCATTTGGTTAGGGGTGGTCAAAAAAGCGGTTATAAAACGCATACGCCACCGCTTCGGTGCGTGTGTTGACTCCTAATTTGACCAACACATTGCTCACATGAAATTTGACGGTAGACTGGCTCACCACCAATTTTTTGGCAATCTCTTGGTTGGTCATGCCCTCACTCATCAATTTTAAGACTTCTGTCTCGCGCTCGGAGAGAGGGTTGTTGGGGGTAGGGGCAATATTCAACAGGCTTTGCATGGCTTTTTCATCGAGGGTTGCCTTGCCCGCCATCGAATCTAAGATAGCGTGTTCAATTTGGTTTCTATCGGCATCTTTGAGCAAATACCCCAATGCACCTGCGTTCATAATGCCACGTACCAGATGGTCTTCCTTAAAACTGGTGAGGGCAATCACCCGAATATGTGGATACTGCGCCAAAATTGCTTTGGTGGCTTCTATACCATCCATGTGGGGCATTTTTATATCCATCAAAATCACATCTGGTTGGATGGTTTGGCAAAATTTGACTGCCTCTTTGCCATCTGAGGATTCTCCGATGAATGTCATTTCTTCTAAGCTGTTGAGTACCATAGATAACCCCACCCGCACCATCGGATGGTCATCTACAACTAAAACACGAATTGGTGTGGTCATATCATTAAGCCGATTCCCATGCGATATAAATAGATGTTCCCTGATTCGGTTTACTTCTCAGATGAAAAATCGCGTTAATCCCTTGTGCGCGTTCTTGCATAATTTTTAGCCCAAAATGTGCGCCATTCACCACTTTATTCATATCAAACCCCACCCCATTATCATGAATTTTGAGCATGATAGTAGACGCATTTTTTTCTAGTGTAATGCTAATATGGGTGGCTTTGGCATATTTGGCGACATTATTGAGTGTCTCTTGGGCGATACGATAAAAAACATGACGCACCGCTACGGGTAAAATAACCGACTCGTCCACTTTTAGCTCTGGCATGATGCCATTGCGCCCAGAATAAGAATCGCAGAGTTGTTTGAGCAGTTGCGGAAGCCGAATATCCTCAATGGCTTGTGGGCGCAATTCCAGCAACAACATCCGCATATCTGCCACCGCCCCGCGCGTAAGATGTTGCAATTGGCGCAAACCATCGGGAATTTGCTCTGGCTTTTTATCCCACAGCACCAAAAGGGTCTCTGCAATGACACTCGCAGAAAACATCGTTTGTGTTACAGCATCGTGTAAATCACGGGCGAGGTGTTGTCGTTCTTCTTGAACTTCTTCTGCCACCCGTTCTTCAAATTTTTCGGTGATGATTGCCAATTCGTTCTGGGTGCGATCGCGCTCGGCAATATCTTTGACCAATTTTTGGTTGACCAAGCGCAACGTTTGCGAATATTCTTCTAGATCGCGCCGTTTATTTCGCATGAGCCACCACAACATAACCCCTGTGACCACCACAAACCCCCCACCTTTGATGGTCTGAAAAATGGAAAGCTGATAAATAGACTCGGATACAAATAATTGCAAAACATTATCACTCGCAAAAATCCAAGTGAGTGCTACTATGATATAGCCCCCGCTTAACCAGATTTCAAATGGAATGGTGTTGTCTTTAGATGACATTATATCTTTGCTCCCCTAATCTTTATCACTTGGTTAAATTATAGGGCATTTTTGCCAATTGCGTGTCATATTTTTGCATCTGGTGATTGGTTAAGCTAATATAGTTGATGATTTTTGCCAATAATAAGGGTATTGACGATGAGTTTCGATAATCTGGTTGGTCAGTCATTGGGGCAGTATCAATTATTAGAATTGCTCGGTATGGGTGGTATGGGCGCGGTCTTTCGTGCGTATCAACCCAATTTACAACGTGAAGTAGCCATTAAAGTCCTGACCACTGCACTGGCTACCGACCCCGATTATATGGCACGCTTCACCCGTGAGGCGACCACATCCGCATCACTAGAACATCCGCATATTGTGCCTGTATACGATTTTGGCACAGATAAAGGCATGAGCTATGTGGTCATGCGCCTGCTCACAGGCGGGTCATTAGAAGAACGCCTCTCCCAACGCTTTACCGATAATCTGCCCTTACCCGCGCCTAGCGAGGTGATAGACCTGCTAGGACAGCTCGCCAGCGCCCTCGATTATGCCCATAGCAAAGGGGTAGTCCATCGGGATATTAAACCGAGTAACATCATGTTCGATAACCGTGGGAGCGCGTTTATTGTGGATTTTGGTATCGCCAAATTGACCAATATGACCAGTGGACTTACTGGCACGGGTATGATCATGGGGACACCCTCTTATATGCCCCCCGAACAGTGGAAAAGTGAGGGTGTTGGCGCACAATCTGACCAATATGCCCTCGCTGCCGTAATTTATGCCATGTTAGCGGGCAAGCCTCCTTTTGTCGCACAAACCCCGTATGCGCTCATGCACATGCACATCAATGAAATGCCCACACCCGTCCATCAATCACGGATGGGGTTATCCGAATCGGTTACACAGGTGTTGCAAAAGGCGATGGCAAAAAATAGCTCTGACCGTTATGCGACTGTCGCCGAATTTTATAGGGCATTTGCGGGGAGTATTGGCAACACCAACGCCGAAATACCCACAGGTTTTTTGACATTTTCTGTCCGCAGACAACCCCGTTCTGGGTCATTGACCCCAAGCCAATTTATGCCACGCACGCCAACGGGTACAGCACACGGTATACCACCCAATCCGCCAGCAGGGGGCAATGCGTGGAATCCGCCAACACCCTATGGCGCAAGGCAATCCACCCCAACGCCTTATCCAGCACCGTATCCAACAGGCGGTACAGGGGCATATATGCCCAATATGAGCCAAAAACGCAATAATCGCACAGCAATAATCGCGGGTGGGGTGAGCGTGATTGCTATTTTGGCGGTGGCGATTGTATTGGTATTGGGAAGCGCCAATTCTGCGGGTAATGTGGGCGAAAATGCCACCGCCACCGCATTCGCTTTGTTGCCCACCGATACCCCTACCGCTACTTTGACGATAACCCCAGCGCTCACCGCGACCAATACATCCACGCCAACTCCCACCGATACCCCTACTAATACCCTCACACCGACCCTATCGCAAACCCAACGTGACCAAACCCAAGAGGCACAAATAGAGGGGACACTCAACGCCATGGCTACACAGACGGCACAAGTGGAATCGGTCGAAAATACCATTGTGGCGCGGGTGCAAAGCACCAATATTGCCCAAGCACAAACTGCTACCGCCAATGCACCGACTGTCACACCCGTTCCACCCACGCCGACCAGCACCAATACGCCGACCGAAACACGCATCCCGCCCACGCAAACCCGTTTGCCAACCCTCACAGCCATCCCGTCTACGCGCATCGTGCCTACGGCTACCATCGCCGTGCCAGCAGGCTACCCAGGTGGCGCATCTATCACCAGCAATAGCCAATGGCGACCTGTCACCCGCACAATAGACGGGGTGGTCATGGCACTTGTCCCCATTGGCTGTTTTGATATGGGCAGTAGCGACAGTCAAATCATCTATTCGGTGAGTTCACTCGGCGCGACAGCCGATGGTGTTGCTGATGAACAACCCACCCATGAAATTTGTTTCGATGCACCTTTCTGGATTGATGTCACAGAAGTGACCAATACCCAATTTAGTGACCAGCGCGGTTATGCGGGACGTTCTAGCGAATGGACACAGGGTAATTTGCCCCGTGTGAATATCACATGGTACGAAGCGCGTGATTATTGCCGTGAGCGCGGTGGCAGATTGCCCAATGAAGCCGAATGGGAATATGCCGCCAGAGGTCCTAATAGTTGGTTATTCCCTTGGGGCGATACCTTTGTGGATGACCGCATGGCATATCGTGAAAATTCTGTGGCACAGACCAAACCCGTGAATAGTTACCCATTAGGGGCATCGTGGGTGGGTGCAGTGGATATGGCAGGCAGTGTCTGGGAATGGATTAGCACCATCTATATGTCCTATCCCTATGTAGATTTTGATGGGCGCGAAAATCTGAATACCCAAGCAGATAGAGGGATGCGCGGTGGCGATTGGAGCAGCCGCTCACACTTCAATCGGTCTAGTAATCGCAATTGGTATGCCCAAAACGGAGAATTTAATAATGTTGGTTTGCGCTGTGTGCGCGATTATGAAGGATAAAAAATTATGACTCGCAAAAAAGTAGTTTTGATTACAGGGGCAAATGGTGAAGTGGGGCATGGACTGATTAAAACCCTCACCGCCACCGCCGATGCGCTCCCCATTGTCGTGCTAGACCTGCGCGGGATGGATGAGCCAATGAATAGCTTGGTAGAGACCAGCATCGTTGGCGATATTTTAGACCAAAATCTGCTGGATAACCTCACCAGTGAATACGAAATAGACACCATTTATCATCTGGCGGCGTTGCTCTCGACTCATTCCGAATTTCGCCCAGAGGCGGCGCATCGGGTGAATGTGCAAGGCACAATCAACATGCTCCAAGTGGCGGTAGAACAAGCCCGTTGGCGGGCAAAAGCCGTCAAATTTATCTTCCCTAGTTCTGTGGGGATTTATGGAATGCCCAGCCTCGCTATCAAACACACCATTCCGCCCGTACATGAAGACCAATATACCAACCCTGTGACCATGTATGGGTGCAATAAACTCTATTGTGAGCATTTGGGACGTTATTATGCCTCGCATTATCGGCAATTGGCGGCGCATCCCGATGAAAATGGGGTGGATTTTCGGTGTGTGCGCTTCCCAGGGATTATCAGCGCGAGCAGTATGCCTAGTGGTGGCACAAGCGATTATGCCCCAGAGATGATACATGCCGCCGCCAAAGGCGAGCCTTATGCTAGTTTTGTGCGACCAGATACCACCATGCCGTTTATGGTCATGCCCGATGCCATTCGTGCGTTGCTAGAATTATCGTCTGCACCAAAAGAAACCCTCTCGCGCTATGTCTATAATGTCACGGGGTTTAGCTTGAGTGCGGAACAAATTGCCACACGGGTCATGCACGATTTTCCATCGGCACAAATCACTTATGACCCCACCGCAGGCAGACAAAATATTGTGGATAGCTGGCCCCGCGATATGAATGATGGTGTGGCGCGTACCGATTGGGGGTGGTCGCCAGAATATGACGCAGACCGCGCCTTTAGCGAGTATCTTGTGCCAACCATCACCGCCCAATACGCCGATGCGGGTGATGATAATTAGATTAACCATCATTTGCATTTATCCCCACCCCAACCCCTCCCTAAGCCTTTGGGGAGGGGCTAAAACCTATCTTCAAACGATGCTTCTACCCTTTTCCCACTCGGTGGGGCGTAGGGACGGCATATAAGGCTTGTCCGTAGTTGTTTTGATGATTTTGCGTAGATATGGCAGGCGTTGAACCACCTGCGTATATGACCAAAACCCCATAAATGGGGTTGGTCTGCCGATTTTTAGGGTCAG
>DAOTUO010000297.1:0-2247 GCA_034436595.1 Anaerolineae bacterium
AATTTTTTGGGGAGGGGGTGGGGTGGGGTGAAAACACGTTTAATGATGAGTTATTGACATAATCCTATGAATTTGTTTTCGATTCTCCATTAGTGAATTATCTATTTTAGCATAATTTGATTGCTTATAAGGTGTGTACACGGTAAAATAATAATGGATGGGGATAAAATGCATCATGGGAGAAGTTTATTATGGCAGGTGATAACCTAACTGGTCAAACGCTTGGGCAGTATCAATTACGCGAATTACTCGGGATGGGGGGCATGGGGTCGGTGTACCGCGGATTTCAGACCACGCTCAGGCGTGAAGTGGCGGTTAAGGTCTTGCCATCCACACTTGCCCAACAACCGGGTTATATCGAAAGATTCACCCGCGAAGCCGAAACATCCGCCGCATTGGAGCATCCTCATATTGTGCCAATCGTGGATTATGGCACACAACGCGGGATTAGTTATGTGGTCATGCGCCTGCTCACCGGTGGTACATTGGCAGAACGGCTTCAGCATACCCAAAACGAAGGGCGTGGCTTGCCCGCATTAGGCGAAATCGCCAGATTGTTGCGCGAATTGGCGAGTGCGTTGGATTATGCCCATAACCGCGGGGTCATTCACCGTGATATTAAGACCACCAATGTGATGTTTGATAATCAGGGTAATGCCTATCTGGTGGATTTTGGCATCGCTAAATTGATGAGTGCCACCAACAAACTCACTGGCACGGGTATGGCGGTTGGTACACCCACCTATATGGCACCTGAACAGTGGAATGGCAATGATGTATTCCCCGCCACTGACCAATATGCGTTAGCGATATTGGTTTATATCGCTGTCACAGGGCGCGAGCCGTTTGAGGCGAGTACCCCTTATCAATTATTGAACAAACATCTCCATGAGATGCCGACACCCCTCACGATTTTGCGAACCGATTTGCCCCCTGCGTTGGATTTAGTCCTCTCGCGGGCATTGGCAAAAGACCATCGGGCGCGTTTTCCAACCTGTACTGCCTTTGCACAAGCCTTTGAGAGCGCCATTGAGGGACAAAAAGGCAACGAAACTAATTTTTTTATGTTCAAAGTGCCACCCAAGCAACAAGCCTACTTTACGCCAACACCCTATAACGCATCGCCCATGCAAAAACGTAATAATGGGCTTATTTGGGGGGCGATTGGCATAATCTTGTTGGTCATGGCAATGGTGATAGTGGTATTGTTATCGAATGGGGGTAATCAGGACAGTGCGATAACACCGACTGGAACGGCTATTTCGGCGGTGGTGATTTTACGGACGGATGAACCGAGCATTACCGAAACGCCACAGGCACTCATCAGCCAGCCGAGTGAAACGCCGATTATGCCAACAGTGATACCGACCAACACCGATAGTCCAACCGACATACCATCGGCAATTCCTACGAATATTGATTTAAATGATGCCATTGCGCTGACATTGGGGGCAGAAAGTAACGCCACTGCCGTGCAAATTGGGGCTGACCAAACCGCCACCGCTACCCAATGGACACTCACACCCACCCCCAACATGACGGCGACCTTTGAGGTGGCATTGGGACAAGCGCGGACTGCCACCCAAGCCTATCTGAATACCGAAATCGTGTCTTCATGGACACCGACTTTCACCAATACCCCCACACCGACTCGAACCGCTACTCCCACAGCAACAAAAACCGCTACTCCCACAGCAACGCGCACACTAAATGCCACATCCACCAATATCCCCACAGCAACGCGCACACCAAATGCCACACCCACCAATACCCCTGTAACGAATAATGCCGATTGGACACCGCAAGAACAAGAATTTGATGGGGTGACGATGGTGCTGGTGCCTGCGGGGTGCTTTATGATGGGAAGTACCGATGCACAAATAGATGTGGCATATAGCGCGTTTGCAACCCAATTTGGTGAAAGTTCCGATGGGCGTAGCTATTTTGAAGCGGAAGCGCCACAACATGAACAATGTTTTGACCAACCCTTCTGGATAGACAAATACGAGGTGACACAAGCCCAATTTGCCGAATTCGGTGGGCAAAAAGCCAATGCAAACAGCTTTACAGGGGATGAATTGCCTGTAGAACTGATTACATGGTTTGAGGCACGTGATTATTGTGAGTTGCGTAGTGGGCGCTTGCCAACAGAACGGGAATGGGAATATGCCGCCCGCGGACCCAACAACCTGACGTATCCATGGGGAAACCAAGTTGATGGCACACGCCTCAATTTTTGTGATGAGA
>DAOTUO010000298.1:0-11976 GCA_034436595.1 Anaerolineae bacterium
GGTTGTACGGACGTGATTAATCGCGTCCCTAAGCCTAGAGATGGGTTTCTCCCCCTTTCTACACGCAGTGGGGATAAGGGGGCTGGGGGGATAGGGGTGATTTAAGCTGATAATTGACTTGAAAATGCTTATCCATTGAAATTTGACAATCATTTGAATTCAAAATAGTTGTTCCATTATGTGCAAATTCTTTTTGGTCGTATAAGGCATATAAGAAACTGGTATCCACTAGAACATCATTCATGGATGCTGTCCTTCATGTGTTTGAGTATCTCATCGGCAAATTCTTCGTCCAAAATATCATCAGATTTAGACGCATCAAATGTGGCATGTGTATGAATATTTGCTTGTTGTGCCATTTTGCCTGCGTATGCCAAAGACCCTATCGGTGGTTCTTCTGATAGTTCGTTTTTGAGACGTGGGATGCCATTTTCATCAAATGCACCAAATTGCTCATCCAATACATCATCGGTCATAGAGGCTTTTTCTATATCACCCACAGATTGCCAATAGATGCGGGCTTTGGCATACGCTTTGAGATAAATATCCCGTACATCCTCATCTTTTGGACTGGGTATATAGGCGGGTGGGTTATCCGTCTCTAATAAAGCCTTTCGGATAATGTTTTCTATGGTGATATTCTGCGTCTTTGCCTGTTCTTGCAGAAATTCTATCAATTCTGGGTCGGTGATAATGATGCTCATGGGATTTTTTCTCTCACACACTTTTTTTCTGATTATACCCCATAAATCAGGTTGGCAAGTTGCACATAAATCGGCAAGCCGATGGTCAGATTAAACGGAAAGGTGATGACCAGTGACATGGTGAGGTAATAGAGTGGGTTGGCACTCGGCAAACTGGCGCGGGCGGTGGCGGGTGCGGTAATATACGATGAACTGGCGGCGATGGTCGCTAAGATAATCGCACCACCCATCGAAAGTCCTATCATACGACAAAGAAATAGCGCCATGGTGCCGTGGATGAGGGGCATAATGATAGCAAACCCAATAAGGAACAGGGGCATTTTACGGATGAATTTGATTTGCTTCCCAACACCCATCCCCATTTCCAGCAGAAATAGCGAGAGGATACCCGGAAATAAATCTACAAAAAATGGTGAAACACTTTTGTAGCCACTCTCCCCAGAGATAAGCCCAATCAAGACCCCCCCACCGAGCAATAAGAAGCCCTTGCCACTCAATGCCGATTTAATAACTTGCCATTGTGTCATGCTACCACTGTTACCCATACGCGAGGTGGCAATATAGAGCGCCATAGCGATTCCGGGTAGCTCCATAAAGGTGTACATGGTGGGCATAAATCCTTCAAACGGCTCATTGATAGTATTAAGCAGGCTAATGCACGCGCTAAGGGTGACAGACGATACCGCGCTATAATGTAGGGCAATAGCGGCGGCGTCGGCAACTTCTAACCTGCCTAATTTTCGTAAGATGGTATAACTCCAAGCCGAAATACCCGCGCCCATAAAAACGGTGATGGCGGCGGCACCCCAAAAATTGGTGAGTGGTGAGCGGGCGAGGTCAAAACCACCTTTTAGCCCAATGGCAAAGAGCAAATAAACGGTGATAATGGTATAGACTTGGTCTGGAATATCGAGGTCACTTTGGACAAGTGTCGCAATGATGCCCAATACAAATGCTAAAACCATCGGTGATAGCAAATTGATGCGTAAGATTTCACCTAATTCCATCAGATTTTCTTTCTGGTTGATGGGATGAAAAGACACCCCTCTGTTGATAAGTATCGCTTGTTTTAACACATTTTGGGGTAAATCACAATATTACGCTACATGAAACTGTTTATGGCGGATAGACACACCTCACCTTAGTCTGTCATTATAATATGCCTGTTTAGGCGGTGAAATGGCTGTACTAAATCCGTTGGGGTCATGTGTTAGCCATAAAACCAACTGTATGTGCCCGAAAACGTACAACCTAGCAATCAAAATAGGTAACATACGTGTTACCTATTTGTTACATACAGGACAAAAATTCTTTAACCAACTATCAACGACAGCGAGTATAATTTTTCGCGTAGTCACTGAGATACAAGATAAAGATAGGAGAAGAGAATAAAAGACAAATTTACTCATAAGGGGGTGGATGGAGTAAATCGTTATAGATTCCCCCCCACACCTCACGCGATGCCGACAAGCTAAATTCCTGCATGACCGTAGCCCGTGCAATAGCCGAGATACTCACGCAATCTATCTCATCATCTGCGAGTCGCTTAAAGACACGTCCCAATGCCACATAATCCCCCAATTCTGGCGGGGGAGGGGGCGCAATCAACCATTTACTAGCCACCAATTCTGGCAAAATACCCACCGCCGTCCCCACTGTGACCACCCCACAACCAGCCGCTTCTAATGCGACCATACTCTGACTTTCGTGATACGATGTTATCGCGCACACATCCGCCGCCTGATAATATCTAGGCAGGTCGTGATGCGCCACCGCGCCATGAAATGTGACCGATTTTTTGATACCCAACTCTTTCACCAGCGCCATGAGTGCTTTTTTATCTGACCCATCCCCCAAAATATGCAGATGGGCTTTTTTGTGATGAGGCACAAGCTCAGCAAAGGCACGAATCAGCAAGGTCTGATGCTTGATAGGCGATAGCGATGCCACATGGAGTATCTTAAAATTGCCTTTTAACGATTCGGATTTACCATCTGGACGGAATAGATCCGTATTTACCCCCAACGATGCCCGCCAGAATCGTGTATTTGGCGATTTTACCCGTTTTTGCACCTCATCCAACAACCCAGCAGACCCACCAGTCACCCCATCGGCATGGTTGAGCGCGTGCTTTATCATCCGTCGTGCGATAAAACTACGTCCGTGACCATAACGTATTTGCGGAAAACGCACCAATTCGCCACCCATCACCGAGACCAGCACGGGGATGTCCAACGCCTTACCCGCCCGTACTGCGATGAATCCCGCCTCATCTGCCCAAAATCCGTGTAACACGTCAAAAGGCTTTTTCTCGTGGATAGATTTGAGTGTCCCCATCGCCTCCCTATAAAGGAAATAGCGCGAGAGTCCCGCTCGTGTGCCAAACCCCAACGGCGTGACCGATGCCCCATACACTTGGTATGGCGTGGTTGTATCTGGATAGCGGAGTGTCACCACACTAAATGTCACGCCATCGGGTGGATAGTGGATAAAATCCAGTAGGGCAGGGATACACCAATCCTCTTCATCGGCACTAAATCCGGGTGTGATGATGCCAATGTGTATTTTTCTATCCGTCATGTGGGTTATGGCAACCATTGACCCGCCAAATAGGGGTCTGCATCACCAATTAGCCCACTAGTATCGAATAATTTTCGTAAATTCTGACCATTCAGCGTCACCAAAGCCCGATTTACCCCACTATAGTTGAATATCGTCAACACGATTTGTCCCTGAATCCGCGCATCTCCACACGTCCCCACCGCCAGCAGTGACCCACTGAGCGCGACAGTCGCCAAATCGCCAGAGACCGTTACACTGCCCACAGTCAATCCACTTGGTAGGCTAGTCAGATACGGTGCAGGAATCGCTGTGACTGTGAATAATGCCCTAAGCGAGGTTTGAATATCCGCTTGTGCCACACCCGTCAGTTCCAGACCGCTATTAATCGCCACGGCGCTATCATTGCATCCCAACAAAATGCCATTTGCGCCGTTATCACCCGCCAACACCAATATATATTGGGCGGTGGGCGCGTCTATCAGTTGTGAGACATAAAGCGTCTGTCCGCTAAAAATTTGGTCGGCATTGCCCAAACAATTCAGCGCCACCAGATTGGCGATGCTGGTATTGGCACGCACAGCAATATCGAATAGCGTATCGCCACCTTTGACGATATAGGTCGGTAGGGTGGTATTGACCACACACCCCGTACCCGCGCCTGTGGTGGGTGTTGCCACTGCCGATGTGGGCAAAGGGGCGCTGGTATTAATCGGCGCAGGTGTATTGATGAAGCTAATCGCGGTGGTGGGGGTAGCCAGAGGCGCTTCTGCCTCTAGGTTACATCCCGCCAAGCACACAATCATGAGCATCATGGTGACGAAAATTCTCATAAGGGTTATCCGATGGTTTCTTTAATCGTGTTATCTTCATTCATGAGCAAAATACGGGGTGTCCATTCGCTAGATGGGGGATAGGGCATGTGGATAAATCCCATGATGATGAGCCTATCGCCCGGACTCACCAAACGCGCCGCCGCACCATTGACCTGAAATTGCTTGCTCCCACTGGGCGCAGGGATGATATATGTCTCAAACCGATTGCCATTTTCAATATCCACCACCAACACCTTTTGATTGATGAACATTTTCGCCGCCGCTATAATATCCACATCAATGCCAATGCTACCCTCATAATTGAGGTCGGCATGGGTCACACGCGGTTGGTGAATTTTGGCTTGTAACATTTCGATGGTCGTCATCACTAAAATCCTATCTAAAAAAATTTATACCACTATTATATCACAGCCATTTGCCTTGACAAAATAGGTAAACGGTGTAAACTATGTAGTAAGATGTTTTCGTATAAGGGAAAAAACGCATGAATCCACCCAAAACCCGCCGAGAAGAACGCCGAGAAGCAACGTATGCCGAGATAAAAAGTGTCGCACGGCAACAAATGGCAGAGTTTGGCACAGGTAGCCTGTCTCTGCGTGCCATCGCGTCTGAAATGCGGATGACTGCACCCGCCATTTATCGGTATTTTGAAAATCGGGATGCGCTCATCACGGAATTGCTAGTAGATGCCTTTTCTGCATTGGCAGATGCCCTAGAGCAAACCGCGTTGGCGCATGTGGATGACCATGCCTACCATCGGTTATTCGCCATTCTCATGACGTATCGCGGGTGGGCGGTGGCAAATCCTACCGATTTTCAGTTGATATATGGCAATCCCATCGCCAATTATATCGCCCCGCGAGAGCGCACCATCCCCGCCGTGATACGTGCCTTTGCAACGATTGTCGGCGGTGTACAAGATGTCATGCAGACCCCGCAATACACCCCAAAACCGCCTTATGACCATGTGCCAGAGGGTGTTTTGGGTCATATTCAAACGATAATAGAGGCGGATAATTATCCCACCATGCCATTGCCGTTTTATTTGGGGATTGTGGGATGGACACAGTTACACGGCATTATATCGCTGGAATTATATAACCACATCCAATCAACAGTCGGTGATGTAGAGGCGTTTTATCATGGACAGATGACCAACATGATAGCCACCTTTGGCGTGAACCCACCCACACACACCTAAAATCCTAATCGCCCGTTGCCAATTTCACATCCGGGTCATTCACGAGGGCGTGCAACACATCAAACCCGACACGCATCACAAAATCGCCAAACGCCTCATTTTCGTTCCGACAATCGCGGTAATAGCGCAAAATGGGTGTTAGCGTGGGGACTAATTCGGTGATATGCACCAAATCCAGAAAATTTTTCGCTAGGCGTGTTCCATTGGGATTCCCACCCAAAAACACGGTGTATTTTTCTAATGAGCGCCCCACAAACGCGATTTCTGCCACATACGGACGCGCACACCCGTTGGGGCATCCCGTCATGCGGGCGGTGATGGCGCTATCGCCAATATTGAGGCTATCGAGCGCATCCTCAAATTCACTGATGATCTGCGGAAACACGCGCTCCGCTTCGGTAATCGCCAATCCGCATGTCGGCATCGCCACACACGCCAACGCATTACGGCGCATTTTGGAAATTTTCTCCACTGTGCGAATCCCGTAGTCGGCAATCATCGCCTCAATCGCAGGGCGGTCTGCTGGATTGATATTCGTCAGCAACAAATTTTGTTGACAGGTGAGCCTCACAGACAAATTGAATTGCTCGATGATTGTCCGCAATCCAGAGCGCATACGGGCATTTTCGCGGTCAATAATGCGCCCATTCTCGACATACACACCCAAAAATAATTGCCCGTTGTCTTGTTCGTGCCAACCCAGATGGTCATAGACCTCAAATTCTTGGACAGGACGCGGTGCATCAAACAAAAAAGAGACACGCCGTGCGAGTTCTTCCCGAAACCAGTCCACACCTTTATCGTGCAAAATATATTTGAGTCGGGCGTGCTTGCGGTTTTCTCTGCTACCATAATCCCGATGAATGGTGACAATCGCGGTCACGGCTTCTAGGACGTGTTCTGGTCGGATAAAGGCGATGTCATCCGCCAATCTGGGGAAGGTCTCATCGTTGTTGTGGGTCATGCCCATGCCACCCCCCGCCAATAGGTTAAACCCTGCCAATGTATCCCCATCAAAAACCGCCACCAGCCCCACATCGTTGGTGTAAATATCCACACAATTATCACCCGCATACGCAATGGCAATTTTGAACTTGCGGGGCAAATACGTATGCCCATAAATCGGTTCTTCTTCGATAATATCGGAGTCATCTATGAGTTGGGTATCATCCAAAAAGATTTGATGATAAGCGCGGGTCTGTGGATAAAGCGCCTCATTGAGCGTAAAGGCAAATTCTTGCACGGCTTGTTGTTGCGGATTGGTGGTGGGGGCAGGGCAGACCAGCACATTGCGGACAATATCGCCACACGCGCCGAGTGTCGTCACCAGCGCATGATTCATCGCCTGTATGGTTTCGCGCAATTCCGATTTGAGTACCCCGTGCAATTGAAACGTCTGACGGGTGGTGATGCGGAGTGTGCCATTGGCATAATTGTCTGCGATGTCGTCCATCGCCAAATATTGCTCTGGTGTGAGCTGACCACCCGGTAATTTGGCGCGAATCATGACTTGATGGTGGTCTGTTGTGCGGTCTAATTTACGTTTGTCGCGGTCTTCTTGCTCATAAATTCCGTGAAATTTGAGCAACTTTTCTGCTTCTGACGTAAAGAACAAGGCACTATTTTTCAGTTCTTCCAAAATTGACCCGCGCAAATTTCTGCTTGCCAGTTTAATTTCTTCAACACTCAATTTCGCCATGTGATAAATTGCCCTCCAGCATGTGAATAAATTGGCAAAAAAACACACCCTAACGCATTGTTAGGGTGTGGGATATGGTCTAATCAATAGGACTATCGGCAACATGACCTAGCAATGCGTGTGTATTTTACTTTGCTTACACATCAAACAACACATTACGCGCATGGTCATCAAATAACAGTCTTTCTGGTATGGTTGACGATATACTCTACTTAGCATAGTGGATAAGTCGGATTTTGTCAATGGGATGTGGCGGGTCAAAAAACGGGCTATAATAACACAAAAACCGAAAGGATACCCAACATCATGACCAACGCCCTCATTTTGCTCGGACACGGCTCACATATCAGCCCCAATACGGCGGGGGTGGTGTGGGATGCGGTGGATAAATTGCGTGCGCTCGGTGTTGCCGATGAAATCACCGCCGCCTTCTGGAAAGAATACCCCACTTTTCACGGCGTATATGATACCGTCACCGCCACCGACATCACCCTAGTGCCACTTTTTACCGCGCAAGGTTATTTTACGCAAACGGTCATCCCCGCAGAGATGAATTTGTCGGGAATAATCAGCACCCGCGAGCGTCGCACCATCCGCTATGCGCCACCGCCCGTATTTCATCCGCGCATCACGCAAATCGTCCGCCAGCGTGTTGATGATGCGCTCCGCATACATGGATTATCCCCAGAAAAAGCCACTATCGCCATTATCGGGCATAGCACGCGCAAAAATCCCAAAAGCCGTGAAGCCACCGAATACCAAGCCGATTTATTGCGCCAAATGGGGATTTATGGCGATGTCCTCACGGCGTTTTTAGACGATGAACCAGCAATTAGCACGATTTATGGGCGTACCCCGCTAGAGAATATCATTGCCGTGCCGTTATTTTTGGCGATGGGGTCGCATACCACCATAGATGTCCCCAATGCGCTTGGCTTGCCCAAAGATGCGACATACGCCAGCATACACGGCAAAAAACTAATATATACGCCTGCCATCGGCGCAGATAACGACCTCACCGACCTCATTATTGACCTCGCACACGAAGCGGGTGCAACGCTTTATGCGTCTCATTCACAAAAAAGCGTGTGGGATAATTTCCCGCGTGGTGGGTGGGATAGGTTGCAGGCATATTTGGCAGAACACGGTACCCTGCAAATCGGTGAGCTAATGGTGAAGCAAAACGGTGTGCGCGTGGCATCCGATGAAAACATCACTCGCGTTATAACCACACCATCCGACTTGCGCCGATTTATCCGTGATGAGCCATTTCGCCCACTAGCCACCGCTAAAAATCTGCGTGGGGGATGGATTGTACCCGCCATGTCGTTGGATGAGGTGTGCGCGATTGTGGAGACAGTGTATCCAAGCCTATTGCCCCATATTATGCCCACCGCGCCGTATATGACCACACCCTTAGCCGATACACTCGCCCGCCAGACGGGGATTTACCGCGATGTGGCGGGATTAGATGACGCGCAAATTGCTGATGTAGTGAAAAATGTGTGTGGGGGATGTATCCGAAATCCCACATGGTATAATCGGGAATTAGCGCCTATCGCGTGTGATGAGGCGTGTAATTGGTGGTTATCGAATGCACTATCCAAAAATGATTAAATGCGATTAGCCCATAGGATATTTCCCCGCCTTTTGTCGTGCTTTATGGCGCATATCCAATAAACGTGCGCCATAGACCATTTTTATCCCCAATCGGTGTGCCTCATCTAATGTTTTTTGGCTGACACGGGCAGTCGTAAACAAATAACCAACGGCGACACCCTTTTGGTGCATAACCGCATATAATTCTCGTACAGGTGCTGGGGGAAGCGATTTTGTAGGGTCATAGCGTTTGCATTGGGCAATCCCAACCAGTTGCCCTGAATTATAAATTTCCACATCTACGCCACCATCACCAGACCCACCAACGACACGGGCTTGATATTTTGTGAGGGTGTTAAAAAGCCATGCAACCTCATGCTCAAATTCAAGACCTGTTATAGCGGGTGCAAGGGGAGCATAAATATCTGTATCTATCAATGGATTGGTCACATCTGCCAATGTTTTATCACGGTGTTTTTGGTGAAGTGCGTTTAGTACAAATAAAAATAAGATAAATGACAAGCCTAGTATCACAACGGATAAAGAGGGAATCAGAACACATAATAGCATTGCGGGTAGAAAAACAATATAAGTAGACTGTAATGTCGCAGGATGAAGGGGTTTTGATTGCGTTTTTGATGATAAAGACTTAGGCGACTTTTTACGTGTAGATGTTGTTTGTGATGTAAAGAATGGTTTAGGTTTGGATGGTCTACCCCGTTTTTTAACAAGAGCGTATTTAGATGATGATATATCAAGTTCAAACGGATTTTGGGGTTTACGGGGTCTGCCGCGCCGATTGGGTAAGCCGAAAAGATTATCTGGAGGTGCTTTCCTCTTTGCCATTTTTACCCCTTAAATATAGTCATCTCATAGCATCTCATGTAGTTTACTATATTCTATCTTGATTGTTAGTTAAGAATTATAAGATAATCTTGCCATTAACACTATGCACTAAAAATATCATCCTGCGTATGAATGGGGGAAATATGACCACCACTATAGGAACTGTCTATTTAGTCGGGGCGGGACCAGGCGACCCCGATTTAATCACTGTCAAGGGGTTACGTCTGCTACAACGTGCCGATGTGGTCATTTATGATCGTCTTGCGCCATCATCGCTCCTCACCGAAGCTCCTGTAGGTGCAGAAATGATTGATGCCAGCAAAGACGGACATCAGCACACGCTCAAACAACCCCAAATTAACGCGCTACTCGTAGAAAAAGCCCAAGCGGGGAAAATGGTTGTGCGTCTCAAAGGGGGAGACCCATTCGTCTTTGGGCGTGGGGCAGAAGAAGCCATTTATTGCCATGCGGCGGGTGTGCCATTTGAGGTTGTCCCAGGGATTAGTAGCGCCATTGCTGTGCCAGCCTATGCGGGGGTATCACTCACACACCGCGATTATGCCAGCGCGTTCACCGTGTTTACGGGGCATGAAAATCCGTCTAAACCCGCCAGTATGCTCAATTTTGAGGCAATCGCCCACGCCGCTAAAGCGGGGACACTGGTCATGCTCATGGGCGCGACTTATCTGCAAGATCTTATCACGCATTTGATTACGGCGGGGATAGACCCGCAAACCCCCGCCATGTGTATCGAATGGGGGACAGTTCCGCAACAACGGGTGGTGACTGCGCCCCTCATAGACCTGCCCACCCGTGCCAAACAAGAGAACATCGGCTCACCCGCCATCACTGTGATAGGGGATGTGGTCAATCTGCGCGAGCAGGGGCTACGCTGGTTTGATTAATTTGATACCACGGAAAATCATCACACCGACAAATGCCGACCACAACGGCATGAGCGCATAGACCCCACTATCGCCATAGACCAGCGCGAATAATAGCGCCATACCGACAAAAAAGCCCATCCCCGCCCGTATGCGAATCGGCACAACGGGCGCTTGGGTGGCATCGCACTTGGTGGTGAAGTGGCGCGTGGTGAGAATATGCCCCACGAATAGCGCACTAATCCCCAAAACGACCACCAGCCAATTCTGTGGCGGATTTGTCAGTTGAACATTGAGATAATTCCATGTGGGCAACATCAGCACCAGCATCGCCAACACCATGCCCCATTGAAAATTAGGTGCTTTGGGCAATAGGGCATCAAGCATAAATGCCACCGCCACCACCACGCCAAAAATCCACGCGCCTGTGACCAACATGGTTGCCATGCCTATGGCTATAGCGATGATGCTATCGGTGATTTTTGCGGGATACCCCACAATGTGGTTGATAATCCGTATTAGCACCACAGCACCCCCCAGCGCCCAAATATTCGGTGCGGCAATAAACGCGCCGAGCGTGGCGATGCCGAGCGCGACAAACGCCGAATAATCGTTATCGGGGTCAATTTCTCGCGCCAATACCCATGCTAACAGCGCACTTGCGCCCGCCTGAATCCCCGCCATGACCGCCGTCCCAAAATCCCCGCCTGTAAGTAGGGTATACACCCCCAAAATTATCCCCGCCAGAGGCACGCATAGCGCCAATAGCCGATGTGTGACTGTGGTCAACGGGTTAATAAAGCGTGAGAGTGATGTAAATTGATACACATCCATAAAAATTATCCTTTGGTGGGCAAAATAGTTTATTCCTATTATAGCACCAGCGCATGGCGTACCAATATGAGACAATGCTATAATTTTGCCAACACTCAATTTTTCTACTATTTATCCATATTAACCCCCATAGGATAACATCATGAATCTCGCTTTTGAACCAGCGACACCTGCCGATGCCCAAACCCTGATAGATATTCAAATCCGCGCCTTTCATGAGGATGCGAAAATTTATCCCAATGTCGAAATCGGTGGACCACCCCACTACGATTCGGTTGAGGTGATGTTGAATGACATCGAAAAACATCATTGTCATAAAATTGTGCTAGACGGCACGATTATCGGCGGATTGATTATTATGAATCGGGGCGAGGGGCATTATCACCTGCATATCATCCACATTCACCCCAATTATCATAATCGGGGCATTGGTAGCCAAGCCATGACCTTCATGGAAGCCACGTATCCCGCCACATTATGGTCACTCGATACCCCCGCGTATGCCACGCGCAACCATCATTTTTATCATAAATTGGGGTATATCAAAATCGGAGAAGTCACCGAGCCAGACGGCTTTTTGTTATTTTCGTATAAAAAGCATGTCTGATGCCTAAATGTAAAAAAGTTCATAATTTGCAAATTTTTTACGCACTCTCTCGCATATCGCCCTAAAGATGGGTTACAATGATGTGAGTAGATAAGCGCAAGTGCGTGTATTTGTATTGCGTATAGCTATCAGAGCTGTAAGCCTAATACCGTTAAGTTAGCACCTTAAAAGCACCCCTATCCCCCCAGCCCCCTTATCCCCACTTCG
>DAOTUO010000299.1:0-30377 GCA_034436595.1 Anaerolineae bacterium
GCGATGAAAATACATAACAACATCAAAAGCATATTTTTCTTCATATATCAAAACTCCATTTTGGTTCAATAAGATTAATTTTCCTTACGGTTTGGGGATGATAACACCTATAATGGGGTTTGGCAAAAATTGGTACTATACGGGCGATAACCGCCCTTATAGCCATGTGATGTGCAAGCTATTGAAACCGCTTTGACCAAATCATCAATTCTGACAGCATATCGGTGATGAACTTCTTCGTCAATTGTGAGGTGTATAAAGGCATTTTGTCGCCCATATTTAAGCGACTACCCATGCTGAAAGACGCACCAACAGGGTTTGAAGTGATGAACGCAGAAATTAAGGCACGCGCAGAGTCACTTACATAACTAACTTCACAAACTTTCGACCTAACGCAATCACAGATTAGCCTGCCCTAATTTCTTGTTTACCGATTGTCTAAGTCATCTAAAATGCCGTATGCTGTATGTAACGATACGACATAGTTGAGTCTATGTCATAAAACTCAGATAAAGGCATATATTCAAATGACCACCAACACCCAAGTTCGGCATGTCCTCATCATCACCCTATTTTTTAATTTTGCCGTAGCCATTGGCAAAATTATGGTTGGTGTGATGAGTGGTGCATTGGCAATCACCGCCGATGGTTTTCATTCACTCATAGACGGGTCATCGAATGTAATGGCGCTCATTGCCAACAAAATTGCCGCACAACCTGCCGATGATGACCATCCTTATGGGCATGGACGCTACGAAACACTGGCGGCATTGCTCATTGGGGTGTTTTTGCTATTGGTGGCATGGGAAGTTGTCACTGGGGCGGTTGAACGCCTGATAAATCCGTCGCCATTGACCATTACCCCCGTCACCTTTGCGGTGATGTTTATCACACTAGCTATCAATGTCGGTGTCAGCCGATATGAGCGCAAAGAAGCCATTCGGCTCAATTCAGAATTGCTCATGGCAGATTCAGAAAATACCCGCGCCGATGTATTCGTCACGCTGTCGGTTATCATCAGCATGAGCCTGATTAGCCTTACTGGATGGTTGTGGCTAGATGCGGTGTCTGCGATTGTGGTTGTGATGCTCATCAGTCGGGCGGGGATTGCTATCATGACACAAACAGGGCGTATTTTGGTGGATACCGCACCCTATACCCCAGAAGAACTCACGCAGATTGTATCAGATGTGCCATTTGTGGTGGATGTGGTACGTGTACGGAGCAGAGGCACCACCGATTCCCCCGAAATTGATATAGATGTCACCGTGTCAGCCGAGATGACCATTGGCGATAGTGCATTGGTCATCTCTGAAATCAAAGAACGGCTATGTGACCAATTGGGCAATATCAATGAGGTAGAAGTTCACTGTATGCCCGCCCTCGAACAATTTTGAACCCTCATGAACCCTCTTGACATATCAATATTTTCCATGATACACTAACAGCGTTGGGTCGAAGTGAGTGGGTTATCCCTTGAAAAGTACATTCCCACTCACACTTACTTATCCAACATCTTATTCATTTCTCAAGCATGAGGTGGAATCATGGTTAAAAAATATCTCCAGAACATGCTTCCCAACCAGCCAACACCACAGTCACAGCCTATTCTGGGTACCAATCAAGTGCCAAATTCGGCGGGTGGGTACAGTTGGGCAATTGGACAATGGGAAGGACTGCGCCGATTTTTGATATTGGGCAGTGAGGGCGGGTCGTATTACGCCAATGAATATGTACTAACGCTTGAGAATACCAAAAATTTGCAAGCATGTATTCAAGCCGATGGATTGCGGACTGTGCGCGAAATTGTCGCCATTAGCACAGAAGGTCGTGCCGCCCGTCCCGATACCGCCATTTTTGCGCTGGCACTGGCAACCGCGTTGGGTGATGATATAACCCGTCAAGAGGCGCTCAAAGCCATGCCCGATGTGTGTCGGACAGGGACGCATCTGTTTAGCTTTGTCGAAACAGTTCAGACCTTGCGCGGTTGGGGGCGTGGCTTACGGCGGAGTGTCGCCAATTGGTATAACACCAAAAGCGCCCGCGATGTCGCTTATCAGGTGGTCAAATACCGTCAGCGTGGCGGATGGACACATCGGGATACCTTGCGGAAAGCGCACCCAGTCGCAGTCACAGAAACACATGATGCGTTGTTCAAATGGCTCACCCATCCCGAACAAGCCACATGGGCGACTGATGAAACCGTGCCAAATGACGAAGCATTGGCATATATCCACGCCTTTGAGCGCGTTCAGCGTGCAAAAACGGCGGATGAGGTCATCAGATTGATTGCCGATTATCGCCTAACTCGTGAAGCCCTGCCAACCGATTGGTTGCGAGAAATATCGGTTTGGGATGCCCTACTCCAAGATATGCCCATGACCGCCATGATTCGGAATTTGGGCGTGATGAGCAAAGTTGAGTTGTTGGTCGCAGGGAGTAACGCCTCGCAGGTGGTCACAAAGCGCTTGACCGATGGTGAGGCATTGCGGAAAGCGCGGGTGCATCCGATTAGCATTTTGTCGGCAATGCGGGTCTATCGGCTTGGATATAGCCTCAAAGGTGGATTCATGCGACATGACGCAGAACCAGAATGGCAACCAGTCGCAACGGTGTTGGATGCGCTGGATACCGCGTTTGAACAGGCATTCAAAACGATTCAACCAACCAACAAAAGTACGATGCTGGCATTGGATGTGTCGGGCAGTATGAATGGTGGTATGATTGCTGGTGTATCGGGGCTAACCCCACGCGAAGGTAGCGGGGCAATGGCACTCGTCACAGCAAGGACAGAACCGAATTATATGTTCACCGCATTCAGCGACAAGATGATTCCGTTGAACCTCAGCGCCAGTATGCGGTTGGATACCGTGATTGAAGCGATTAGCCACATCCCATTTGGCAGGACAGACTGTGCCTTGCCGATGCTATATGCTCTTGAAAATAAATTATCGGTAGAAACATTCGTGATTTATACCGATAGCGAAACATGGTTTGGGAAAATTCATCCCGCCCAAGCCTTGCGCGACTACCGCGAAAAAATGGGCATCCCTGCGCGGTTGATTGTGGTGGGGATGGTAGCAAATCAGTTCACAATCGCAGACCCAACCGATAACGGGATGTTGGATGTGGTCGGGTTTGATAGCGCCGCGCCAGAATTGATGGCAGATTTTGCGCGTGGGACATTTTAAGATAAAATAATCGGTGATATGGGTCGAAGTGCTTGGGTTACAGGGCTTGGTAATGGCTAATAAATAGCCTACCAAGTTATCCAGCACATCCCTTATCCATATCGCCTTTAACAACAAAATCACAATGATGCGGGTCGAAGTGCTTGGGTTATCGCCTGTAACGCGGGAAACGCAGGTTCAAATCCTGCCCATTCTAATCAGAGTGGTCGTCTAGTAGCTTAGGACACCACCCATACCCAACACATCCCTTATCTGCATCACTTTTTAGAAAAAACAAGGTTATACGGGTCGAAGCGTTTGGGTTATCATATGAATATATCACAGGTTCAAATCCTGTCTATTCTAATCTGAATAGGTATAAATTGACCAGCGCGAAATTTATCTGAATGACCTTTTTACTTCCAAATGATAACGGCAAGGTAGTGAGGTTATCACCAAAACATCGGGTGATTGCAGGTTCAAATCCTGCCTATCTTTTATAAGGTAGTAATTTCTATGGCAGAACACCTAAGATAATCTAAAAAATTGCCTCATCATTTGTATCAAAAGCAAAAAACGCTCATTGTCATGATGAGCGTTTTTTGTTTGGTTATAGAATTTGCGCCAGAAAATTTTTGAGGCGTGGGTGTTGTGGGTTATCAAATAACACGGCGGGGGTATTTGTCTCGACAATCGCCCCACCATCCATAAAAATCACACGGTCTGCGACCTCTTTGGCAAAGCCCATTTCATGCGTCACAACAATCATCGTCATCCCGCTACGCGCGAGTTCTTTCATCACATCCAACACTTCTTTAATCATTTCGGGGTCTAATGCCGATGTCGGCTCATCAAATAACATGATGCGCGGATTCATCGCCAATGCGCGGGCAATCGCCACCCGTTGTTGCTGACCACCCGACAGTTGCGCGGGATGCTTATACGCTTGGTCGCTGATGCCAACCCGTTCTAATAATTTGAGGGCAGTATCTTTTGCCTCTCCACGCGAGCGTTTTCTGACGGTACGCTGTGCCAACGACACATTTGCCAACACCGATAGGTGTGGAAACAGGTTAAATTGCTGAAAGACCATGCCCACCTCACGGCGGATGGCGCTGACATTGCGCGTATTGTTATCCAACGAAATGCCGTCTACGACAATATCCCCTGCCTGATGTTCTTCTAGGCGGTTTAGACAACGTATGAGGGTAGATTTGCCACTGCCCGATGGTCCAACAACGACCACCACCTCCCCCTCATACACCTCTAGGTTAATATCCTTAAGTACCTGAAACTTGCCAAACCACTTATTGACACCTTTGCATTGAATAATTTTATTTTCTCGGTTGATATGTCCTGTCATCTAGTCATCGCTCTTTCGTTTTGAGGCGTTGCTCTAGTAATTTGACAAATAACGAGCCTGTGATTGTCATCGAAAGATAAATAAACGCCACCACCAAGTACACATCCACATAATCGAAATTTGACCCAGAGATTTTTTTACCGAGCTGAGATACATCGTTGAGCGCCAGCAACATCACCAACGATGAATCTTTAATCATGGCGATGAAGTCGTTCCCCAACGGTGGAATCACCACCTTAAAGGCTTGTGGAATGACAATATAGATGATGCTCTGGTAGCTTTTCATCCCCAAAGACCGCGCCGCCTCTAATTGTCCTTTGGGGACAGATTGAATACCCGCGCGGAACACTTCAGATAAAAATGCCCCATATGCCAAGCCAAGAAAGATAATCGCCGTCTCGACTGATGTCCCCCTAAAAGGAACTTCTACCCCTGCTTGTCTGAGCGCGGGCAAAAATGCAAACGCGCCAAAAACTAACAAGGTAGCAATCGGCATCCCGCGCAAAATTTCGACATAAATGGTGACAAGGTGATATAAAATGAGTCGTAAAAAATTGATTGTCCCGCCAATAATGCCCTGACCAGGTTTTGGTGGATATGACCGCACTACCCCCGTGAATAAGCCAATCGCCAGCGCCATGGCATACGCCCCAAACGATACCTGTAGGGTGATATTGATACCAACCGATATACGCCGAAAATATTCAGAATATTTGGGGTCGACTGCGATGTTGAGGACGATAAAAACGCCCACTACAGCAAAAAATAAAATCCACCAAGGGAAACGATAGACATACACAAAGGGGGTAACTGGGCGGGGTTTTGCAACAGGGGTGACTGATGGTTGGGCAGGGGAGACAATCGGCACATCTTCTGCCAATCGGAAGCGTTTACTATCAACTTCGCTGACCATGTGTATTTTCCTCTAAAAAGTCTCTTCTAACAACGGGCATAAGGGTAAAAGACACAAGGGCATGAGTGTTCATGCCCCTACAAATATTCACAATTCGGTTATGGATTAAACTTCTGGTGTAGCGGCGGGTTCGATTTCTTCTTCGCCTTCTTCACCTTCTTCACCAGGGATGGGGGCTTCGTCACCAAACCACAGGGCGTTGATTTCTGCCAATGTACCGTCACATTCCATGCTGAGAAGGGCGGTATTGAAGGCTTCTACCAGTTCCGATCCTTCTGGGAAGGCAAAACCGAGTGCTTCGCTGGCAGTAATGGCTTCATCAATGAAGGTGAGCAATTCCGCATTTTGACCAACATAGCCAACACCCGCCACATTGTCCATAATCACGGCATCAACATCACCCGCGATAAGGGCTTGTACGGCGACAGGGAAGGTTTCAAAGGCGAGCAAACGGGGGCTATCTTCATCGCCCAGCAATTCAATAGCGGTCTCAAAATTGGTGGTACCGGGTTGAACGCCCAATGTCAGGGATTCATCGGCAAAGAATTCTTCTACAGTAGTAAAACGGGCTTCATCAATGCGGGTGAGCAATACTTGTTCGAGAGTGATATAGCCAGTGGAGAAATCAATAATTTCGTCGCGTTCTTCGGTGATGGTGATACCATCGGCGGCAACATCATATTCGCCATTGCTCATGGCAACAATCAAACCGTCCCACGATGTTTCGACAAATTCTGGCACGCAATTCAGGCGGGCGCAAATTTCGTTGATGGCATCATAATCCCAACCAGCAGGTTCGCCAGTTTCTGGGTCTAGGAAGTTGAAGGGGACATACGCATTTTCGACTGCGACTGTAATTACAAGCCCTTCCAAGTCTGGCAATACGATTTCTGTGGGACATTCTGCCACTTCTTCTTCTTCTTCTTCTTGGGCAAAGACGGCAGAAGGAATGACAAGTAACAAGATAAACGCTAACAACAGCAATGCTTTGAATTTCATAGATAACTCCTCATAGGTACACTTGGTTAAACATTTTTTAGTATACAATGTTCAAGATTTAAAACATCGTTCATATTATATACATTTCTGGCAGAAATTGCACAACATTTCAACAAAAGATGTGCCATATACTCCAATTTTAAGCAATTCATCATCATTCAGAAACGAGTTCCATCTAATTACGCACCTCTTGGACATCTTTCAAAATGTCGCTATGATTCGCCTAGAGATGAATGATTAGGTAGACTATCTACAATTAATATAGCCAATAATCAAAGTGAGATAACTATCATGAATGTTACCGATGCAATCAAAACCAAGCACGCTATCCGTCTATTCACTGAAGAACCTGTGCCAGAAGATATTTTACGCGCCATATTAGACGCGGGTAGGCACTCGCAAAGTAGCAAAAATAGCCAACCATGGCAATTTGTGGTCACACAACAACGTGAGACGCTCCAAGCGTTAGCCAAAACAGGCGATTTTGCGGGGCATTTGGCAGGAGCATCTTTTGCGGTGGCGCTGGTGAGTCCAGTGGAACACCTATGGAATATGTTCGACTTGGGGCAAGCCTCTGCCTATATGCAATTGGCGGCGTGGGAATTGGGGATTGGCTCATGTATTGCGGCAGTTTATCAACAAGATGTGGCAAAAAGCATTTTGGGTGTGCCAGATGACCATAGCCTGCATGTGATTTTATCGTTTGGCTATCCATCGCCCGACCATGTGATTGCCAAAATGGGTGGGCGCAAACCATTAGAAGAAATCACCCACTGGGAAAAATGGTAAATCAACACATCACAGGCATGAGCGTTTCATGCCCGTTTGTGCAAATACCAATATTGATAAAATTCCACAAATCCCAAACTGACATAGAGGGGCAAGGCGTTGGTGTTGGACATATCCACCTGCAAATAAGCGGTTTCTGCCCCTTGTGATTTTCCCCAGGCAATCAGGTTGGTGGTGATACTACGCCCATAGCCTGCCCGCCGATAATCTGGATGTACACCAATATCAAAAATCCCGCATAGCTTGGTTTGTGGGTCATAAACACAAATCCCCACCGCCACCACCTGCCCTGTTGGGTCATGCACCACTCCATAACCACTCGGTAGGGTTAAATAAGATTGAATAGTGCGATGAGAGATTTCATCTTGTGGGGAGAATTGTTTTATCCGTTGGGCGTGTTCCATCCATGAGGCAATATCTGGCGGAAAAATGCCATTTTCGGCATTGCCGATATATACCCGAAACGAGTCATCAAGCACAGCCGATGTATCCGCAATATTCAGCAATTGCACACTGGTCGTATTGCGTAGTGTATAACCATGCTCTCGCAAAAATGGGTCTAAATCGGGTGGTTGGGTGGCAGTCGTCAGCTTAAATATGATGGGAATTTGACGTTGGGCATACATCGCCTCGCAATAAGCGACTTTTTCCGCTACTGGCAATGATGATGCACTATAAGTCTGAACACTATTGGCGCGTCCAGAATATCCGCCTGCAAAGCGTAAAATCCAGCCATCGTACTCAATTTCTTCGGCGGCGTTCCACATCGTGAGCGAAATACGTTCTAAATCGGCAATGCTCCACATAAAAAATATCCTAATTTGGGAAAAAGGCGCAGACCCCCCACAAACAGGGTTATTGGGTGGTAGGGACGGCATATATGCCGTCCAAAATTATCTAACAAATGCCTTGTAAAATGTCAACAAGCCCTAAACTTCTGGGGTGGTTGCGGGTTCTACTTCTTCGCCATCTGTTTCTTCTTCAAGCAGATATTCCCCGCCAAACCAATAGGAATTGAGGTCATCTAATGTACCATCTTGACGCATACTTTCGAGTGCGAGATTTATCGGCTCGACCAAATCTGACCCCAACGGAAACACAAAACCGAGTTCTTCTGGCGCGGTGATTTCTTCATCTATCAATGCTAAATCGTCTGGATATGACTCAACATACCGTTCACCGACCAATCCATCCACAACCACCGCATCCACATCTCCCGCGAGGAGTGCTTGCACAGCGACATCTTGGTCAATGACCAATAAGCGGGGGCTATTTTCATCATCGCCCAACAATGCCACGGCGGTATCATAATTGGTGGTGGCGGGATTCACACCAATAAACAACGATTCATCTGCCAAAAATTCTTCGATAGTGGTAAAACGGTCATCATCAGCACGCACGAGGAATACTTGGGTAAGCGTGACATAGCCATCTGAAAAATCTACGATTTCTTTGCGTTCATCGGTGATGGTGATGCCGTTTGCCGCCATATCCAATTCACCGGTGCTAACCGCGATAATCATGCCATCCCACGAGGTTTCGATGAGTTCTGCCACGCAATTGAGGCGCTCGCAGATTTCTGCCATCACATCATAATCCCAACCCATCACTTCATCATCATCGGTCAAGAAATTGAATGGAGGATACACATTTTCCACAGCAACCGTAATCACACGCCCTTCTAAATCGGGTAATTCGATTGGTTCTGGTGTTTCTTCTTGTGCCATACTCACTGAGACGACAGTCATCAATACCATCAACATCAGCCAAAGATAATTTTTCAATTTCATATCAACACTCCTACTATTTAATCAAGATAAAACCCCACAGGTTATTATAACAATGGTTATCATCCGCGCAAACGTGGCGGAGTGATATTTCTTTCTAGCACAATCTCGCGCCCACTAGCCGATTCATCCACGCTCACGGCAATTTCGATGCGGAAAGTGTCTATAAAACACAAATTTTCGTCTACCGCCTCACAATAAAACAGGTCAATTTCGCCCGTGATAGGCGCTTGGTCTGCCACAATGGTGATGGGGATGCGCGTCTCTAATTCGGTGAGGGTGGTATCGCCAAAGTTAGCCAAACGGACAAGACTGGGCGCTTGTGGATTAATTTTATACCCCTCTGGCAAGGTAAACCGCACAATCATCGCAATTTCGCCTGTGGGGAGGGTTTGTGTGGGCAATGTGACCACTTCCGATGACGATGCGTTGCCACCGATAACTGTCACCCGTTGAGCGATTCGCAGGCGTTCTGGGTTGGGAAACACAACGGTACTAACCGTATTGGTGGTGAGGTCAATGATACGTATGGCATGGTTATTGGTATCTGCCACATATAACTTGTTATCGTGATATTTCACATCGGCGGGTTCATCGAATTGGGCGGTTTGGGGGTCGCCATCGGCAAAACCACCATTGCCCGATAATCCGACTACTGTCGTGGTGATGAGGGTGTCATCTACCGACTTAATTTTGTGATTATAGGTATCGGCAATATACAGTGTGCCATCGGGACTACCCGTGACCGCCAGTGGATGTTGTAGCCGTGATGTGCCGACTGCGCCATCAATATCACCAAACTGAAATAAATTATTTTCTAGTGTGCCAGAAATGGTCATGACGGTGTTATTGGTATAATCTGCCACACGCACTGTACTCGATTCCGAATCGGCAAAATAGAGCAAGCCGTCATTGAAATAGACCCCACTGGGTTGCGCGAGTTCCGATGTATCGAGGCGGGTATTGAGCATGGCTTCACGCCCATTGCCCACCGATACACGCACAATTTCGGTCTGCAAATTCATCTCCCAAATCTGATGCGTGCCTGCGCTGGCGATAAACAGTGTATCCCCTGCACCCATCGCCAAATCCCACGGACTCCGCATATCATAGGCGCGTGGCTCACGAATGGGGGTCGAAAATGGCAAAATACGTTCCCCGCGTGTGCCTGTCCCTGCCAAAATTTCGACTGTACGGGCGGTCAGGTCAATTTCGCGGATGACATGATTTCGTGCTTCTGCCACATAGATCTTATCGCCTCGTAGCGCCATCCCCTGCGGTTGATTAAAGGTGGCAACGGCAAAATCGCCATCATCCAAGCCACTTATGCCAGTGCCAATGACCTCTAGCACCTCATAGGTGGTCAAATCGGCAATGATAATGCGGTGATGTCCGCTATCGGCAATAAATAGGCGGTTATTGGGCGCATCTATGAGTATTTTTCCGGGAAATGCGAGTGCGGATGGCAGGACACTATTGCGTATAGGGGCAATCGGCAATCGTGTGCGGTCAATTTCGCCCAAGTCGTCAAAATAGCCGACCATCCCGCCAATAATCGTGTCTAATGCCTCAAACGGAATTTCTCCCGCATCTGCCGCCAATACATTCCCGCGTGGGTCTGCAATAACCAGTGTGGGCCACGCCTGTGCGCCGTAGAGTTGCCATACCCGAAAATCGCTATCGTTGATAATCGGGTGGTCAATCTCATAGCGCAAAATAATCTGACGGATATTATCGGTTTCGCCCTCATTGGCAAATTTTGCCGAGTGAACACCAATAATCACCAGTTCATCGGGATATTTTTCTTCTAATTCCTTAAAAACGGGTATCATGTGGATACAATTAATGCACCCATACGTCCAAAAATCGAACAAGACCACTTTTCCGCGCAAGTCTTCTATCCGCAATGGGGCAGATACATTGAGCCAATCTAACCCCTCTGGAAATGGCGGTAAGGGCAAATCGGTGCGTCCTTCAAATTGTTCTTGGGTCACATTTTCTCCTCGTTGGGCATAAGCCGTGCTGAGTGTGAATAGTAACACAGCGCATACCCCCAAAAAATACAGTATTTTTTTCATATCAAACACCTTTCACTCTATTGCCTCTATTGAACAAGAAAATTTGGTGAATTGCGCGTAAAATAGATAAGAAGCAGATGAGTGCTTTAGATAAATATGTCGCTGTTTTATGCTATAATGCGCGTAAATGTGTGAATGAGGACGAGGCTTATGCTAAATGCTAAATTACCGATGATTTATGAAGACTTTCTGGCTTTTTTGCTTGAAAAATTGTCACCAGAAGATATTCTCAGCTTCAAAGCATCGCCAAAAGCACAAGAACGCGCAGACGAACTCATGGATCGTAACAACTTTGGCGAAATTACCAAAGAGGAACGCGGAGAATTAGAACGCATGGTAGAAATTGACTTGATGATTTCTGTGTTAAAAGCACGTGCAGTGGCAATGCAAAAAGAACATGACTATATCGGCTAATCAAAAGCTATCAGGCAATCCTTAATCAGTTCAGGACAATGGTAAACCAATGGCTATAGACCATATCATCAATTACGATTGTGTTCCCAAGCGTACCCTCAGCACCGAAGGCATTCTGGAACGTGTCAAAGGCGAGCAACGCGCCAATACCATCATCGGGTTATTCCGCAAAAATGGCGATGACCGCCCCCCCAGCCAAATGGGGTTTGAATTTACCCGTAGCACCCCCGATGGCGAAGAAGAAACACTGGTGGTCGTTGTTCAAGATTTACTCGATGCCTCACAAGACCTTATCCCACTCGAACATCACTGCCAAAATTGCCCCGCCAACCGCACCAAAAAGCGCTTTGGGTGTATGGGCTTCATCCAATATCCCATCACTGCCCAAGCAGAACGCTGGCTCATAGAACGCCTGCCTGTGCCAGATGAACCCCTTGTATGGTTATTATTGCGTCAGGGAATCAAAGAATTTGATTATGACGGCGAGACCATCGTCCCATTACGCAACACCGAAGGAATATATTTCGAGAATCCCTTCACCATCACGCGCAAATTGGGCGAATTTGCCATTGAAAGCAATCAGCTATTCGAGATGATTTTTTCGGTGGGGAGTGTCACACCCAATCATGGGGCGTTGTTGCTATTATTTCTCCATGCGATTCCGCGTGATATTGAGGCAGATGATATTATGCAAATCATCCCCGCCACACCAGAAAAAATCGCCAAATATCCGTTTTTATACAAACCAGACCCCGCCGATGATGTCACTATCGCAGAGCTAAAAGAATTTTTGCACGCCATGTATATGGCATGGACATTGGATGTGAAGATGATTTTGGATGTGTAGCGTGTTTATCGGCTCATGGTGAATAAAACCACCCGCCCATCATCGTCCGTTGCACCAAAAATCGGCAAACGCGGATAGGGTGGCGTGGTTTCATACATGCCGATGAGCATCAAATAATCCCCACTGGGCAAATCGGATGGTATCACAATCGGGTCACGATAAACCGTTCCCACCGTCCATGTGCTGGTGAGGATGGTGCTTTCTGCCACCAGATGGTCTAGCACGGCGGTTGGTGGTGCATCTAACGCAGGGGTAATGTGTGTGAGGATGTTCAACGGCGCATCGGTTTGGCGCATCGCCTCCCAATAGAGCAATAATGTGTCATCATCTAGCCAGCTATAGCCCACTAAACGCGCCACATCCCCCATTTGAATATCCAACGGCATATCAATTTCTGATGGATTCACCGCCCACCCCCGAAAATGGTCTAAGCCATTCCACGCAATGGGCAGGCGTTGGGCATTTTGTGTCAGATAGGCTTTGGTCTCACCTGTCCGCCCACCATTGAGCAGAAAAATATCGGTGTGGTCGGCTAATAAGGCGGGCAGATAACTGCCTACCGGCGGATTGTCTTCTGGGATGAAGAAAATCGCCATATCCCCCCGATTATAATATTCCAGTGCCGTATCGCTGGTGTCGTTGATAATGAGGTTGTTGATAATGAGGTCGTCTGCCGATGCGCGGGATTCTACCAGCGCCATGAGTCCGCGCCAATCGAATGATTTTGGCGGGTCTACATAGAAATAAGCATAGACTTGGGATAGACAAACCGCACTCATCACAACCAAAAGTGGGATAGGGGCAAATTTAAGTCGTGCGCGGGCAAATTGAGCGGCTGTGACCACCAATAGTATCAACGCAGGCGTGACTGCAATCACATAGCGGGGCAAAAATACCGCCGTAAAATTGGATATGATGAATAACACCGCCAACGGAATAACGACCCACCCACCCAACAAAACACGATAGGGCGTTTTTATCCATAAAATAGAGACAATAGCAATGATAAGCGCCACACCAATCCACAGAGAAATATCGTTTATCCCTAGCAATAAGGTGGGGATAAATTGGGTGAATACCGCGCCAAAATCGGCGGTGGTGGCTGTACCTGCATACTCGCGCCCAAACAATACCACATAGGTCTGAATCGCCAGTGGGATGAGCAAAATGCCAATACCCACCCATATCCGCACAAATCGCCCAAACTGCTTGCGGTGATTTATCAATACATAGAGTGCCTGTGCAACCACCACAAAGAGTTCAAAATAATATAGGTAGAGGGTGAAGGTCTGAAAGAGGATATACGCCCACCAGCGCGACTTTTTCTGGTGCAAAGCGCGATGAAGCAGAAGAATATTCAACACCGATAGCATGACATAAAACCCATATTGACGGGCATCTTGGGCGTGCCATATCAAAAAGGGATGAATTGCCCATAGACCACCCGCCCAAAGTGCGACATCGTTACGCGCAAATAAGCGCCGTCCCAATGCGATGATAACCGCCACACCGAGCGTATTTGCCAGCACCGAAAAATAACGCAAGCCAAATTCGCTCACGCCTGCCCCAAGCGACCACGCCCAATATGTGACCATTGAGGCGGGGTTGGGTTCATATTCCAGAAAAAAGAGCCAACGCTCAGAAAAAGGGGGATTTGTCCAGTGAATGGCGGTAAAAGCCTCATCACCGCGCAATGGCACTTGGTCTAAATGCCACAGGCGTAAAAAAAATGCCACCCCAACAAGGATTGGGGTGATGAGATACAACCATTTTGAAGCGGAACGCATGGCGCTTATTCTAAAATTTGAGCATAATCTTCTATCATCTGCCAAACTTGTTGTACAGGGATAGGCTTGATAAAAGCCGCATTACAACCCGCTTCCATGCAGATTTGTTCATTGGTGACAGAGGTGATGGCAATCACAGGGAGCGTTAAGCCTTCTGCGCGAATGGCTTGAACAAGGTCTAACCCTGTCATTTGTCCTGCCAATTCAACATCCACCAAAATAAGATGTGGATCATCTTGGCTAAAATTATGCAAGGCATCTTCGGCGGTGGCATAATTTTGGAGGGTATGATTGCCACTAGAGGTAATTCGTTCCATCAGAGAACGATTGGGGATATTGTCTTCAACATACATGATTCGCATATAATAACATCCTAATAACAGAACATAGCTATTGTTGGCTTTAGTTTAGACGATTCTATGGATACAAAAAAGGGGGGAATTTGCATGATTTGTAAGATTAACGGTCATGGGCGACATGACTATCGCCCATGAGTTTATAATAGGGGGGGTTTTTCTAGTTGGGGATATTCATAGGTGACTTCGTTCCATGCACGGCTCAATCGTTTGAAGCCCTCTTCTATATCGGCTGGCTTATGGATGCCATAATTCATGCGAATCCGATAGTTGCCCCCGTTGTTGGTATAAAACACGTTACCAATGGCATACGCCACATTTTGTTGAATGGCGGTGATATACAATTCGGCGGCGGTGGGTCCGTTATGAGGCAGTTCTATCCACAAAAATAATCCGCCTGTGGGGATATTCCATGTACTGCCTACTGGCAAATAGCGTTCTGCCGCCGAGAGTGCCGCATCGCGCCGACGCAATAATTCACGGTTATTCCGTTCTAATTGCCCCCCCAGCAAGCCACTTTCGAGCATCAGATGAATCACCCGTTGGTTGAGTCCCGGTGTAGATATATCCGCCGCCTGCTTCACACGCACCAATCGTTGATAATAGGTGCCACTGGTGATGAGATAGCCGATGCGTATCCCTGGTAGGAGCATTTTGGTATAGCCACTGGCATGAATGACAATGCCGGTATCGTCCAACGCTTTGAGGGGTGGCAATGCCTCACCTTCAAACCGAAATTCATGATAAATCGCATCTTCTAGCACAGGGATATTATATTCATTCGCCAAATTGAGCAATTGTCTGCGCCTGTGCATGGGCATTTCGTGACCCGTTGGGTTTTGAAAACTGGGCATGACATAAATCAGTTTTGGCGCATGGTCTATGATGAAATTCTCTAAATGGTCGAGGCGAATCCCATTTTCATCGGTACAAATACCGTGAATTTGGACGCGCCGTGTACGGGCAATATCCAACATGCCGATATAAGTCGGATTTTCGGTGACGAGCATATCGCCCTCAGACAATAACGCCTGAATGACCAAATCTAAGCCTTGTTGGGTGCCACCTGTGATTAAAATATTGTTGGGGCTACATTGAATCCCCAACGCACTCACATAATCGCGCACAGCAACTCGCAGAGGCGCAAACCCTTCTGGCACTTCATAATTGAGCGCCGATGCGCCATCGCGGTCTAACACTTGGTTAATTGAGTCACGCAAATTTTGCATGGGGAAAAATTCGACAGGGGGTGAGCCACTGCTAAAGCTAATCACACCCGGTTTACGTGCCATCCGCATCATATCGCGCAAGGAATTATCTGGCGAGGTATTTTCGGTGACAGTATTCATCACAGGGACAACTTTTTCGGTGGTGGGGTGCGATGCCTTGCCATTGCCCTCTTTAGAGACGAATGTCCCACGACCTGCATGGGCGCTCAAGAATCCTTCGGCGCGCAATTCGGCATAGGCATTGACAACACTAATTCGGCTGATATTCAGCTGACGCGCCAAATCTCGGCTGGCGGGAAGGCGTGTGCCTGCGGGCAATTCACTACTTTCAATTTGTGAGCGAATGGTACGAATGAGTTGCCGATAAATCGGTTCTTCGCCATCACGGTCTAAAGCAACCATTAGTTGCGATGGATTAAACATAATTGCTCCTGTATGCCATTTTAGACATGCCCTACATATTTTGTATCTAGTATATACACACTTTTATACACAAATCCGTAAGATTGATTACACTTAATGCCATTATGGACTTATTAGGTTAGGCACACATGAATTATAGGTAAAGATTGTAAAAATGTTGTGGGGAAATGGGGCAATGGGGGATATTTAGGTTGAGGATAAATTGTCTATTTACGATGCCACAGGGGTAAATACCCGCCACCCACCGAAATAATACACCCAGATTAAAAAGGCGTACATGAGGGGTAGTGCGACCAAAATGAGTTTGCGAAACCATGTCATAGCCCATTCGTTTTCATAGAGAAAAGCATAAAAATAGCCTATTCCAAAAAGGGTAATTATACCAACGACAACGCCAACGACAACGCCAACGACAACGCCACCGACACCGACAACGACACCGCCAACGACACCGACACCGACACCGACAACGCCAACGACAACGCCAACGACAACGACAACGACAACGACACCGCCAACGACACCGACACCGCCAACGACACCGACACCGACAACGACACCGACACCGACAACGCCAACGACAACGACACCGACACCGACAACGTAACCGAAATCAAGATTTAAAAAGTCATCTAATTGTTCACCAAAGAACCCCATCACAAGCCATAATAGGATGACTATCCCCAATAAGATGGGTGGGGTATGTGATGCAACGTCTTGGCTGGCTACAGGTGATAATCCCAATGAGACTGCACTCAATGAGATGGCAAATGGCAACCATAAGAGTGTGCTATATAACCAATTGCCAACTGGTTCTAGCCCTGAATAATGGTAGGTTGTGTCACGAAGTCGTTTTCCATAACCATATTGGCTTCTGTAGGCACTAATTTTATTGGGTGTGACCAATATCCACCATAACAGCACCAGCCAATTGTAGGGGTTAGTGGCATTGAGTTTTTGAATTGGTGGTAGTGGTTGACTAGGGTTAGTAGACGATACCTGTCTCGCATGTGCCACTTGGTTTTGTAAATCGGCAATCGTATTTTTGGCGGATTTGAGTTGCTTTTCAAGCGATGTGATGGTGGCTTGCGCGTTTTTCGATTGCTCATCGTATTGCAGTTGAATCGTGTTGACACGGTTGGTTTGGTCATCTAATTGCGAGTTTAGGCTGTTGACTTGCTCGGTTTGGGTTTGGAGTGCCGTTTGTAGCCGTGTGATAGTGGCAGATTGTTCATCAGATATACTCTGCATGTCATCGGCATAGCGCGTTTGTTCCGCTAGTTCCGATTTTAGATTGTTGACTTGCTCGGTTTGGGTTTGGAGTGCCGTTTGTAGCCGTGTAATGGTGGCTTTAGCTTGGCGTAATTGTTCGTGCAGAGCAGAATTATCATCGGTTGCGCGGGTGGCTTCTTCTAATTGTTCGGCTAATTCTTGTACGCGCTGACGTTCTACATTCAGTTGGGCGTTTAGTTGACGGATTTCTTCTAGGAGTTCTTCAACCCCCTTAATATCAAATCTGTTCTTGATTGCGCGTACTAAATCTGGAATTTTAGCGTTATTATCCTCACGGGCATCTATCCGTTGCTTATCAACAAGTGCGGGTGGGATTGAATCTTTTATTTTTATGCCACTAATCCAGTATGGAAAGATAACTAATTCTTCATCCTCTGCCATTATGATTTCGCGCCCAACCCATAACGATTTTTCGGAGTTAGGTGAACAAATAACAACCATCCCACGAGATTCACCAATGGCTTGTTTAATGGCACGTTGCCATTCTTCACTGCCAGGGGTTAAATATTCATCTGTCCAAACACCAACACCTTCAGCACGCAAAGCATCCCGAATTTTGTACATCATTTTGATGTCTTTTCGGCTGTAGCTGATGAAAATGTCGTGTTGTTTGTTTGTCATATTAAATTGGTTGAGAAATGATTCATAAATGATTCATAAATGTAGAGTTATTTTACTTGATAGTCACAATTTTGCAAATAAAAACACGGCGATTGCTCGCCGTGTCGTGTTGTATAGCTATAATTGGGTAGATTTTTAGTAATCGCCCATACCGCCACCGGGCATTGGCATATTGTTCTTATCATCGGGGTTATCGGTGATAAGGGCTTCGGTGGTCAAAATCATCGAGGCAATAGAAGCGGCATTTTCGACTGCGCCACGGGTTACTTTGGCGGGGTCTGGGATACCAGCTTCAATCATGTCAACATATTCGTTGGTCATAACATTATAGCCAATGCGGTGATTTTTACGTTGTTTTTGCATACGGCGCACGTTTTCGATAATGACCGCACCATCTTCGCCAGCGTTGGAGGCGATTTTACGCATTGGTGCTTCTAAGGCACGGCGCATGATTGCCACACCGGTATTTTCGTCTTCGTGACCCATCTTGAAGTTAGCGAGGGCGGCAATTGCGTTAAGCAATGCCACACCACCACCAGGGACGACACCTTCTTCAACCGATGCGCGGGCGGCGCTGAGTGCGTCTTCCACACGGTGTTTCTTTTCTTTCAATTCGGTTTCGGTTGCCGCGCCGACACGGATAATTGCGACACCACCGCTCAATTTAGCGAGGCGTTCTTGCAATTTTTCTTTGTCATAATCGCTGGTGCTGATGAGAATTTCTTGGCGGATTTCTGCCACGCGCCCTGCAATGTCTTCTGCACTACCTGCACCATCTACGATGACGGTATTTTCTTTGTCAGACACAACCTTCACGGCGCGTCCCAAATCTTGCAGGGTGACAGATTCCAATTTGCGACCAGTTTCTTCGCTGATAACAGTGCCACCAGTGAGGATGGCAATGTCGCGCAACATGGCTTTACGACGGTCACCAAAGCCAGGAGCTTTGATTGCCAACACGGTCAAATTGCCACGCAATTTATTCAACACGAGGGTAGCAAGGGCTTCGCCGTCAACATCTTCTGCGATGATGACCAATTCGCGTTTGCCAATATTCACCAATTTTTCGAGTGGTGGAATAATATCGGCGGCGGCGCTGATTTTCTTGTCATAGATGAGGATATAGGGGTTTTCGATAACCGCTTCCATCGTGGCGGGGTCGCTGATGAAATAGGGGCTGATATAGCCACGGTCAAATTGCATACCGTCTACATAATCGGTTTCAAATTCCAACCCGCGTGATTCTTCAACAGTTACCACGCCATCCTTGCCCACTTTGTCCATCACTTCTGCGATAAGATTACCGATGAGGCTATCTTGTGCAGACACACTGGCAACGTTGGCAATTTCTTCTTTGGTTTCGATTGGGGTAGCTTGTTCCAAGATATTCTTGGCAATCACTTCAGATGCCGCCATAATGCCCTTTTTGAGCAACATGGGGTTTGCACCTGCGGCAACATTCTTTAAGCCTTCATTGACGATGGCTTGTGCCAAGACGGTGGCGGTGGTTGTACCATCACCAGCGATGTCGTTGGTCTTAGTGGCGGCTTCTTTGAGCAATTGTGCGCCCATATTTTCAAATGGGTCTGCGAGTTCAATTTCTTTCGCAACGGTCACGCCATCATGGGTGACGGTAGGTGGTCCAAATTTTTTGTCGAGTGCAACGTTACGACCTTTTGGTCCCAAAGTGGTGCTAACGGCATTTGCCACTGCGTCCACACCCAATTGCAATTTGCGACGTGCTTCTTCTTTGAAGATAATTTGTTTAGACATATTTTTGCTTCTCCTTAAAAGGCAATGTGCCTTGTCTTATTCGGTGACAATCCCCAAAATATCGGTTTCTTTCATGATGAGCAATTTCTTGCCCTCAAGTTTGATTTCTGTGCCTGCATATTTGGCGAACAATACTTTGTCGCCAACTTTGACATCCATGGGGACACGTTTGCCATCGTCATCACGACGACCTTCGCCGGCCGCCAAGACCATCCCTTGTTGGGGTTTTTCTTTAGCAGTTTCTGGCAACAATAAGCCACCAGCGATGGTTTCTTCTTTTTCTACAGGTTCTACCAAAATACGATCGCCCAATGGACGGATAGAAATAGCCATAATTTAATTCCTCCTGAGAATCTCAGTGTGTTATTCTTCAACTTTTTAGCACTCGCATGGTGTGAGTGCTAATTTATACCCAAAGAATAGCATGAGAGGCGGTTTACGTCAATGCAAAAAGCCTATTTCTAGCAAACTTCTTATGCAGTTGCTAATATGCGCTAGGTATTTGTCAACCGATGTGTAATAAGGATTAAATCATTAGAGTAAGTTGTGACAATACCGAATCAGGCTATTATAAGGGAAAATAAATAGCCACATGGGGTATGTATAATTCCAAAAATTTATGAATTCTTGCCGTAAAACATTCACGTTTTTTGGAAACTGTGATAGATTAGAGAGATAATTATGAAATATGTATGGTGTAAGTTTGGCATAGGATGTTAAAAATAATGACAAATCAATCAGAACCCGTTAAGGGGGAATCCACCATGATAAAATGTGTAAAATGTGGTAACTTAAATGAAGATGAAGTCAAGATTTGTGTGTTCTGTGGGGCATTGCTCGATTTAACTGAGCATATCTCCACAAAAGGGCTAGATGATGCCGATTATGAAGAAGGCACACCTCGTTGGGGGTCGGCACGCTTTACACCACGTACCCATCTGGTATTGGGCATTGAGGGTGAAACACGCTCACTGACCTACAAGGCAATTGATATTAGCGAGTTGATTTTGGGGCGCAGTGATGCCAAACCAGACGAAACACCACAAATCAATCTCACTGAATATGGGGCATTAGAAAAAGGTGTCTCTCGCAAGCACGCAGTCATCAACCGCAAGGATGGGTCTTTATACCTGATTGACCACAAAAGTGCCAATGGCACTTATCTCAATGGGCAAAAATTAGTCCCACTTCAAGAGCGCGTCCTACGCGATGGCGATGATGTGCGTTTGGGGCATTTGATGATGCGAATTACTTTTGAGCAACTCTAAACGCACGAAAGTTTTCGATGAGTGAACAACGCACCAATGAACAGTGGTTAGCCGATTTAACCAGTACATCAGACAGTCAGGCACTGGCGTTAGAAGACCTACGTACCCGCCTCAGACGGAGTATTTTATATTATCTAAGCCAAGAGCGAAGCGACTTGCGTGGGTTATCGTTGCAAGAATTAGAGCAGATGGCAGATGATTTGGCGCAAGATGCTACCTTGCGGATTATGGACAATATCAAAAATTTTCGTGGGGAAAGCCTTTTTACCACATGGGCAAACCGCATTGCCATTCGGGTGGCGATTAGCGATTTACGTCGCGCACGGTATAAAGATTTTAGCCTCGATAATATGACGGCAGAAGGCGATTTATTGCCTGCCAAAGCCGATACCAACAATAGCCCCACCCCAGAAGAATCGGTGGAGCGTGCCGATGTCCTCGCAAAAATTAATGCCGCCCTCGTAGAAGCCCTCACAGAACGTCAATATCAGGTCATTGCCGCCGTTGCCCTCAAAGGGATTCCGATGGATATTGTCGCGGAACAAATGGGGACAAACCGCAACGCACTCTATAAATTACTCCATGATGCACGCAAAAAATTGCGGGCATATTTAGAAACACAAGGGCTTTCGATGGATTATATGCTCACGCTCTTCCAATAGCTTTACGGTGGCTAAACATATTCCATGCTATGATTTTCTGTAGTTATTTATTCATCATAAGGCAAAATTATCATGGCAAAAGACGACATCAAAAAATTGCGTAGCAAAGATGCAGAAGAACGTAAATCGGCAATTCGTGGGGTGGCAAAATCATTAGACCGTTCTGCATTGCATCAACTGGCGGTCATGTCTGGCGATGACCCAGACCCAGACATACGCAAAATCGCCCAACAAGCGGGTGTGTATATCCGCCAAAAGACGGGCGATATAGAAGCACCACCGCCATCTGCCGATAAAAAACCAGAAAAACCCAAACGGGTGTCTGTAGACCCCGAAAGCGCCGAAAAAGCCCAAAAACTCATGGAATTCGCCAGTTACCAAAGTGACGGTGGCGATAAAGTCAAAGCCATGAAAGCCCTCGTCAAAGCCGCCGTCTTAGACCCCAATTTGCGTGATGACAGTTTTTACCTGAGCCTCAGCGAGTCGCTCACCAATTTAGAGGGGCAAGATGCCATCAAAGCCCTCAACGATGACTCGCGCATGGAACAAACCGCCAAAAAAGATGTGCTGGTGAAGTTGGATAAAGAGGTAAAAGCGCATGAGGATGAACTGAATACCATCACACGGCGCGATGTGATTTTTGATATGGCGCTGTTGGCGGGTATGAGCATCATGGCGATAATTGTCTTGTTGTTTCTGATGGTCTATCAGGCAGGACAATATGATGCCAATTTCAAAGCCAACCGCGAGTTATTAGTCGTCGCTTTTAGCGAAGAAAACACTCCACGCATCCAATGGGTAGATAACACCGTTGGTATCAGCGATTTTAGTTTTTCCCCACAAAATGTATTAGTCATTTTCGAGACCATCCCACAACCACCCCCCGCCACCCCTGCCGTCAAAGTTGAGGTCATGAAACCCACCGAATTATTTGAAAAGACGACCATCCCCTATTGGTCAGAATTGGGCATCGGCAATGTGTTGGGGCGTGGGATTGGCTTGGGAATCCTGTTGGTTATCACCAGCCTAGCCCTTGTGGGTGTGGTGCATCTGTTTGCCAGCACCTTCTTTGGGGGTAATGGACGCTTTGCATACACCGCGCATCGGCTTTTATCATTATTTATGGGCAGAACTATTTTATTCGCCATCATTGGAATTGCGGGTGTGCTACTCTATTTTTCGAGTGGTGGAGCAGATAATATCGCCCTCATCTTAATGGTCATTATCGGTATTTTTGCCTTTTTTACCCTGCTAACGAGTGCCACCACTATCAAAAAAGCCTATCGGTTTGGCATCTTTTCGGGGTTATTGGTGATGATTCTCGGATTGTTGGTAGCAATAATTCTCGGTGGAATTGGTGGATTTGTGTTAACACAGGTTATTTGATGTAAGATACGAGCATCTGTCTCCGTCTAAAGTAGTAGAAAACAACAATCATTAAGACCAAAGGAATACGGTATGCCAAAATGCAACAACGATGAACTTAAACCCATGCTCAACTTCCTAAAAGCCCCAGAAGATGAGTATGTGGCACATATTGATTGTAGCGACTGCGATACATTAGCATCTTTGGCAGAGCGCGTTTCTAGGGGGGCAAGTGTCTCTGAGGTGTTGCCAGAATTAGAAAATTATCTCCATTATTGGCACGATTGCAGAGAAGAATTTGAGGCACTTGTGGCGGTACTCAAAGCCGAAGATGATGGCACAATGACCGCCGCACTCGATAAAATTGTCGAGGCAGTCAACAACCAAAAACAACCATGAGGGCATGATGCCCGTGTATTGCTTATCTATTCTATCTATAAGCTGAATTTTATCAAAGGTGTGAGAATTCATGGAAAAAAGACGTGTCGTTATCATCGGTTCTGGTCCTGCGGGCTTCACCGCCGCTTTATATACCGCACGGGCGCAACTCAACCCACTTATTATTGCGGGGAATACACTTGGTGGACAAGTGGCATTGACCCATGAAATTGAGAATTATCCGGGCTTTCCAGAACCATTGAGTGGCATGGAACTGGTGCAAAAATTTCAGGTACAATCCGAACATTTTGGCACAGAAGTGGTTTATGATTCGGTGACAGAGGTAGATTTTACCACGGGGTCGCCCTTTACCATCAAAACCTATAACAATACCTATCTGGCAGATTCGGTGATTGTTACCATCGGCGCAGACCCGCGCAAACTCAAAATTCCGGGTGAAGGCGAACTCACAGGGCGCGGGGTGAGCTATTGTGGCACATGCGATGGCTTTTTCTTTAGAGGAAAAGATGTCGTGGTGGTCGGCGGTGGCGATAGCGCCATCGAAGAAGCCATTTTCCTCACCCGTTTTGCCAATAGTGTGAATATCATTCACCGCAGAGATACCCTACGGGCTGGTGTGGCATTGCGGGCGCGTGCCGATAAAAACCCCAAAATTAGCTATACATGGAACACGGTTGTAGACGAAATCATCGGCACAGATGGCAAAGTGAGCCATGTGACGCTACGCAATGTCGAAACAAGCGAGACCACTCAAAAACCCACCGATGGCATTTTTATCTTCATCGGACACGACCCCAACAGCAGTTTCTTTGATGGACAAGTGGCGATGACCGAAAGTGGCTATATCATCACCGACCAACGCTTCCGTACCAGTGTTGAAGGGATATTTGCGGCGGGCGAAATTCAAGATGAGATTTGGCGACAAGTGGCGACAAGTGTGGGTCAGGGATGTTCGGCGGCGATGAGCGCGATTCATTGGCTAGAAGAACACGAAGACCAATTGCAAGATTTGGGCGAACCAACGGCTGTAGAAGCCTAGTAAAGATGTTGCCGGTGGCTGACATACGCGCTTTGTGCTAGTCAGCCATTACACCCCTAAACAGGCAGACGTGTAATAGCTGTATTAGAGGCCGTACGCCTCGTATGTCAGCCACAATTTTGCCCCCAGATTGAAATAAATACACCCAAAATTAAGTCCCGCTAATGGCTTTTATCCCCACATCCAAAGTCGTGGCAATGATTATCGCATAAATCGTCACACTGATACTGGCAAACACAAACAACCGCCCCACCTTCATGCCCAGCGCTCGTGCGGTGATTGCCATCGCCCAAATGCCGAGCCATGGAGTCAAGACCAACACGCCCAACATCCCATACCGATTCATGCGCTGTTGCACCTTATCCGATGCCAACCGTTCTAGCCATGCGTTAATACGCGGATAGCGTTGCAAATATTCATAGCCATAATGAATCACCCACACGGGCAATATATTCCCAAATACCGCCCACACCACCGAGGACACCACGCCCAATCCAAGTGCATAGCTGGCGGGGACTGCCCCATAAATCTCGAACATCGGGAAAAATCCCATTGCCCATCCAACAAACGACTTGCTACCATATTCGCCAATGCTCATGCCGTGTGAGTCTTGTGTGAGCGCAAACATCGCCAAAAATAGGATAGCAACGATACCTAGCCCTATGGCAAGGAATCCCAATATTTTCGATTTATTGATGGTCTGTTCTTGTGTAATTGTCATACTCGTTACCCTTCATATTTGTCTATCAGCGCCAAGAGAGCGCGTTCTACTGCGGGGTATAACGCATCGGAAATGGTGCTTATCCCCAATAATTCGGTGAACCATAGCCCATCCGCCGCCAACCGAATGATGGTCGCAAGGGCGGGGTCTATGCCACTGGCTTCTGCGCGGGCTTGCCAATCAATGTATTTTTCCCGCACACGGTCTAATAATTCTGGCTGATTTGCCACCGCGGCAATGAGTGCACGACTATCTGCCAGTTGCGAATTGGTCATGTCAAAAGTAGAGCGCACATAACCACGTAGCCATTCACGCGGGTCATCGGTCTTTGACTGGTCGAGGATTCCCTCAAAATTGCCCAAAAAATAATCTATCATGCCCGTGATAAGGGCATTTTTATTGGGGAAATGATAGAGCAAGCCACCTTTGCTCACTTTGGCTTCGGATGCAACCGCTTCTAAGGTGAGTTTAGACACCCCATCTTTTTGGATGACGCGGTTGGCGGCTACTAAGATGTGAATTTTGGTGGTTTCGGCTTTGCTCATCGTTCTATCCTAATAAAAATCCGTCCAGACAGTACACAATACAGTGTCAGTATACCGTCCAGACGGTTTATTTGTCAAGGAGTCTGGGATTAACATTTCCTCAAATTTTGGTTATGCTAGAGAATAAACACAATACAATCACAAGGATTATGGATTATGACATGGCAACCCATCACCAATTTGCCAGATAATTGGCAAACCATGATAGAAAAACATCGTGGCTTACACGAATTGGTTAAGGTATGGGGTGAGCAACGTGTCCGCCTAGAAAATACACAAAGTTATGTGCAATTTATGGGCAAGTTACGCCGTAAAATTGCCATAGAAACAGGTGTCATTGAACGACTATATACCATAGACAGGGGCATCACCTATTTATTGATTGAACACGGCATAGATGTCTCGCTCATTCCACATGGGACAACCGATAAACCCGCCCAAGAGGTGGTACGAATTATCCGCGACCATGAAGAAGCCATTGAGCAAGTATTTCATTTTGTGGGCGCACAACGAAACTTATCCACATCATTTATCAAGCAATTGCACCAACTCCTCACACGCAATCAAGAATTTACCGATGGCAAAGACCAGTTTGGCAATTGGGGACAATTTAGCCTCATTCGGGGCGATTGGAAAAAACATCCCAATAATCCACAACGGCGCGATGGCACATTGCATGAATATTGCCCACCAGAGCATGTATCCGCACAAATGGATATGCTGATTACTTGGCATTTGGAACACATAGAGACGGGTATTAGTCCAGAGGTCGAGGCGGCATGGTTGCATCATCGCTTCACCCAAATTCATCCGTTTCAAGATGGCAATGGGCGGGTGGCACGCAATTTAGCGACACTTATCTTTTTGCGGTCTGGGTGGTTTCCGTTGGTCGTCCTCAATAATTCACGCGATGAAAATATTGCCCGTTTGCGCTATATCCAAACCTTAGAACGGGCAGATGAGGGCGATTTAGGCTTGCTCATAGATTTATTTGCAGACGCACAACGCCAAGCATTTCTCTCTAGCCTAAGTCTATCCACAGAAGTTTTGGAAAGCGCCACTAGTTATCAGAGTGCGCTAACATCGCTCGCCAAACAATTACAAGAAAAGCAAACTACACGGGTTGAAAGCGAATTTTCTGCCCTAAAAAGCTATGCCAAAACATTAGTAGACGTGGCAATTAGCAAATTTCAGGGTGTCAAAACCGATATGGAGGCATTATTTTCTGCATTACCACAATCACCCATGATTCGGTTCGATTTTGCCCCAGACGATGACCCACGCACCTATTATTATCGGTATCAAATTGTAGAGACTGCCAAAATCTTGGATTATTATGCCAATTTGAACGATTATAAAAGTTGGATTTGCTTATCTATCTGGGCAGAGGATGTGACCACCCAGATTTTACTCTCATTCCATAATTTGGGGCGTGAATATCGGGGTGTGATGATTTGCTCGGCGTGTGCATGGCGCAAATCATCCATAGAAGACACCAACTCGGCTATCATCCAAAATTTAGAGCCGTTATCCTATCCCCCGTTCAACTTCACACACTCAGAAGCAATTGGCTCATTAACCGCACGCTATCAAAAATGGCTCGACGAAATTATTTTGCTGGCAATCGCTTATATCCGCAAAGGTTTCTAACCTACACCGTGTCCGATGCACGCCGATTTTTGGCAATACGCCACACCACAACCGCGAGGGCAATCCACACCCATTTTGGCATTTTGCGCCGTTTTTCGGCGGATAAATCATGTTCTGCCTGTGGGTGGTTGGTGAGCATCGCATCCCAATTGGGAATCGTCTCACGCGGTGGCAGACTATAATGCGCCTTCCATAGGGTGATATAGGCGGTTGCTTCAGCATCCCATTTGGCATCATCCCAGCCGAGTTCTTTTTGGCACATCGCCCGAATACGGGGCAAATAATCTGCGCCACCGTTGGGCAACAATAAGCCAATGCGGGTGCGCCGTAGCATCAAATCTTCCAGATGAATCACCCCTTCTGCCCGCGCACACCAGCGCAATTCTGCCCATAGGGTATGGGTATTGGGGATAATAGCGAGTTCATCGGGCAAAGCAATGCTCACCAACATCGGCGCATTACGGGCATATCGCCCCAATAATCGCCTGCGGATAGGTTCATCGAGGTCTATGGGCAAGTCCACTTCTACAGGATTTAGGACAGGCGTTTTTCTGCTCATGGCGGGCATATTAGGCAACAAATGGGAGGCGGCTTTGAGCGCATTTTGGGCGATGGCGCGAAAGGTGGTCAGTTTTCCGCCTGTGACGGTGAGCAACCCCGATTCTTGCCATATCACATAATCACGAGATTCTTTGCTAGGATCATCTTTGCCTGTGCCAATCACAGGACGCACACCCGCCCATGTTGCTATCACATCATCGAGGATGATATTGCGTGAGGGGAATTGATGATTCACCGCCCCCATCAGATACGCCACTTCATCGGGACTAATACATGGCTCAATATTGAGGTCTTGTGGATGGTCTATATCGGTTGTGCCGATTAATGTCACCCCTTCCCATGGGAGCGCAAACACGGGACGACCATCTAGCGGGTGGGCAAAGCCAATCGCTTGTGCCACGGGCAACCGCCATAGCGGAAATACCAAATGACTCCCCCGCAGAGGGCGCATTTTTGGCTCTGCACCCATTTTCATACGGAGCATATCCGCCCATGCACCTGTGGCATTGATAACCACCTTTGCCCGCACATCCGCTACCTGCCCCGTGATAACATCGGCAATTTTTACCCCGACCACCGCCTCATTCTCGCGGATGAGGTCTTGTGCTTGAACATAATTTAGCGCATAGCCACCTGCCTCAATTGCCTCTTGAATAACGCGCAGGGTCAGACGCGCATCATCGGTCTGGGCATCGCCATAACGAAACCCACCTTTCAGATTTTCGGTGTTGATATGTGGCGCGAGCATCTTAAAATCGGCAGGCTTGTAATAACGGTGTGTCCATTGCAACGCCAACAGATCATAAATCGCCAGTCCCGCGCTATAGGTCAATTTGCCCGGATTATCGCCTTTGTGGGTGGCAATCAGAAAGCCCAACGGGTCAATCAGTCCCACGCCATCATCTAGCAAGGCTTCACGTTCTCGGACAGATTCTAGCGTGAGTCCCACTTGCCCTGTGGCGAGATAGCGCAAACCGCCATGCACCAATTTTGATGAACGGCTACTCGTCCCCCACGCAAAATCACGTTGTTCAACCAATAACACTTTTAGCTTGGCATGAGTCGCTTCTCTGAGGATGCCCGCGCCTGTGATACCCCCACCGACAACGATTATATCCCAAGTTTCTCCTAACTTATCCCAAGTCGTGGCACGCCAATTTTTTGGAAACATGATTTTTTATCCTTTAATAAAATATTTTTTGGGGTATTTTTTGTGGCTCAAGACAAAGCCATAGGGACGGCATAATGCCGTCCCCTAATGCTAATCTGGCGGCATCACCCGTCTGGCTCGTAATCCTAAGAATAACGGAATTTCTGCATCTGCCAATTTTTCGGCGCGGGTACGATTTCTATTCAGGCTATTATTGCCAATGGGCAATTCTTCCATGCGGTCAACCAACAAGCCTTGTGCCGCTAACGCATTGATATATTCGCTCACGGGGCGGTGAAAACTAATGGTCACACCACTATCTTGGTCTTCATACGATTTCATCGGCACGGGCAAGGGTGTGATATAACGGTCTATGCGCCGAAATTGCAATTTGCGCCCCTCGTCATATCCCCATCCGCTTTGACGGGGAATCCGAAAAGCGGGGTGTGTCATAAATAGTACCGCCCGTCCATGCGGTTTTAATGCCCATACTGCGGAGCGCAACACATCCTCTAGCGGGTTCATATCTTGAATACTGAGCAAAAAGACCACCGCATCAAATGACCCCGCATCCAAAACAGGGCTATTACGAAGCTGTGCGGCATCGCATTGTAAAAATCGCCCATGCTTGCCTTGTTGAGCGCGGGCATATTGTAATAATTTTGGACTCACATCCACGCCAAAATACTTCGCACCTGCTTTGGCGATATATGGGGCAAGCACACCCTGTCCCGCGCCAATATCCAAAATTTGCTCATTGGGTTGTGGCTGGAGCAAGTCTAATACCGCAGGGACGGCAACTTTTTGGTGATGATGACTACCACCCTCGCCCATCCATCCGTTATACCAATTGGCGACTGCATCCCATCCGCTAGGACGTTTTCTATGATATTGTGACATTGATTATTCCTATAAATTTTCGTGTATATCCATAAAGATAGCGCATTTTGGGCAATATGGATATTGTATTTTTTAGTGATTCATTCAGAATGTGATCTACTTCAATTAAGCGATGTCGTTCAATGTTAACCCAGATAGTTCGGATGGGGCATAAGAAATGACCAAGACCATGCTTATGGAACAACTATTTTGAATTCAAATGATTTTCAAATTTCAGTGGATAAGCATTTTCAGTTCAATTATCAGCTTAAAGCACCCCTAGCCCCCCAGCCCCC
>DAOTUO010000300.1:0-24849 GCA_034436595.1 Anaerolineae bacterium
TAAATCCGTTGCCACTGCCAACCGTGACACCATCAACCCCCACAACCCCAACGGCAACACCAACAGAAACAGAAACGCTCCCTGCAACAGAAGAACCTCCTGCCGAACCACCCACTGACCCTTAATAAATCAGGGGGGGAATCTCCCCCTCTGAACACCTTCCTACCTAAAATATAACAGATTATTAACGAATGAGGGGAATTTATTCCTATTGTCTTGACACAAAACACAATTTGGGCGTATTGTAAGATTAAGTAAGGTTGTTCATTCTCACCAAACACTTAGTTATTGATAAAGGAGACATTTCATGTCGGATAGAGTCGAAGCAGATTATCAAGAATTGCAGAAATTGAGCAATATGATGAATCAACGCGCAGACGCAATTCAACAACAATTCCAAATGTTGAAGGCAAAAACGGGCGAACTTCTCAATGGAAATTGGGAAGGACGCGGTGCAGATAAATTCCAAGCCGAAATGGAAGGCGAATTATTCCCAGCCTTACAAAAATTGCAACGTGCGTTAGAAAGCATTTCGACAACCCTAGGGCAAGTCGCCAACACATTCAGACAATCCGAAGAACAAGCGAGTAACTTGTTTAAGGGTTAATTTTTTTATTATTTATCATATCAATCCCTGTAGGAGGACAGAATCATGGCAGATTTAATTCAGATGAATTATGCGATGGTGCAAGAAATGAGCCAAAAATGCACCCAAACCGCCCAATTATTACAAGATACCATGCGCGAAATTAACCAAATTGCCGAGCAACTCGATAGCGGTGTTTTGGTTGGACGTGCTGGCGAAGCCTTAACAAGCGGATTGCGTGGGCGTTTGAACCCAAGCATTAATCGTCTTCAAGACAAATTCCGCGAGATTTCCCAAGACTTAATGGGCGCTCTCAACGACTTGCAATCTAGCGACCGCAAAGCTGGCGGATATTTCGGTTAATTCTGAGGAGAATGACACATGGTACTAGGTATTTTACTCAAATTTGCACGCGCCGCAGTTGAAGGCGTTCTTGGACAAATCATGCAACAAGTCAACGTCATTCAAGACCAAGTGTTGCAAGTGATTATGAACCAATTAAATCCCCTACGCGATGCGTGGAAGGGACAAGGAGCAAACCGCTTCTTTGACGAAATGGAAAACCAAGTAGTTCCAAATATCCGACAAATGATGAGCTATGGTGGCGATTATGCGGGCAACATCCGCAAAGCCATGGACCTCATTGAAGGAGCCGACCAACGTGCCATGAGCATCGTTAATGGTATTTTGGACGAATTCAATATTTTCTAATTGATATATCTGACATAATTATCGAGATAAGGAGAAACCACCTATGGCTAGTCCAGATGTGCAAATGGATATTCCTGTCGTAGAAGACATGGCAAACAAATTCAAATCTACCAGCGAAACCCTCAAAGCCGTGAGCAAGGCACTTCAAATTGCTATCATGATTTTGAAAATGACCGCCTTCGTTGGCTTAATCGGCGGGTTGGCAGTTGAGCGTTTCCTCTCTTGGCTCAAACCCCAAGTGGATGAAATGGCAGAGAAATTAGAAGAACTGCACTATGACCTCTATGGTGCAATCGTCAGTTTCCGTGACGGTGACCAAAGCGGTTCACAACGTTTTGCCTAGTTTTTTTTGACTCAAACACGACTTTTTGGTCGTTATCACGACATTTCGATGATAAACAAAACACGGGAGAAAAATTCTCCCGTGTTTTGTTTATATTTGTTTATATTTGTTTATATGAGGAGGTCGCTGTTATTCGCCCGCCTGCAATAAGGTGACTTCATCAATGGCAAATGGCAAACGGGGTTGTACCAATGGATTAACAATGCCCACTTGGTCAAAATTATTAACATATAGCTTGCCTTCATAATAGGCAACAGCACTACTTCCCCGAAATCCTTGTGCCACAATGGTATATGTATTGCCAGTGAATTCGCTCACTGCGCCCTGACTCAGATTCGCCAAAAAAATACGCCCGTCTGGGCTAATGCTCACACCAACAAATCCAGGGGAATCTGCCACCGCCCCATTATACCGATAGAGCGTCTCGGTTAGTTCACCATCGCGTGAGACACGATATATATTATCCACACCCGTCCCCGTAGCGACAATCACAAAAGTATCTGTAGACGCATCATAAGCGATGCTGGTGGGCAAAGCAATTTGGGCTTGTGCATCGGTATTGGGAACACGCCACCAAAATTCACCATTGCCCTCACTATCAAATTGCCACACCTCACGGCGACCTCTGTCAACAGCCAACACATTGCCATCATCGGCAATGGCTAAACTGTATGGCGCAATAAATCCGTCTTGACCATCAGAAATGCTGGCAAATTGCTTTGGGGTGTCATTAGGCAAAATACGCCAAATCATGCCCCCAGCGGCGGCAGAAGATGGATTGGTACGGTCTAGGACATAAACCGTCCCATCTTGTGCTACGGCAATACTGGCAACAGACGCGATGAGGATGCGTGTATCGGTCATTTCTTGTACAACACCTGCGGGCGAGATTGCCCATACCGCCCCAGATTGATAGCTACCCGTATAAACTGTGCCATCGCTCCCAACCGCCACCGTAGAAGGATAGGCATCGTTATCTGGCAAGGTCGCAAATTCGCGCACCGTAATGCCTTCAATGACCCCTTGTGCCATATTGCGGACAGATGAATTGACAGAGAATGTAATAAGCAACAGGGTGAGTGCTACCAGTAACATCAGCCCTCCGATAAAAATACTAAAAAAGACGATAACACGCTGTCCACGTCCGAGCTGTTGAATTTTTGTAATCATAAATAAATCACCTTTTTGGTATAGGGGTTAGTTAACATAACTTAACCGAGTCATATTGCTATTGATTTTAATTTATCATCATTCTATGAGTAAGCGTTAACAATGGTACTGTAAAGTGTGTAGAGAATTATCTGACTATATTAGTCGGGAATGTTGATGTAAAATAATCAGCCTTATCTGATGCCAAATTAAAAAATTAACCACACTTATGCCTTATAAAGAAAGTTCAGCGATTTTTAGATAAGTTATTGGAGCGATTTTGTGTCGTATTCTGCCAAAACCCGCATTTTACGGGTAGACCCACTTCATCCTGATGAAGCCAATATCCAAATAGCCGCCGAGACCATTCGTGCAGGCGGGTTGGTCGCATTCCCAACCGAAACCGTTTATGGATTGGGTGCAAATGCGCTGGATGCCAACGCATTGGAGCGTATTTATCTGGCAAAAGAGCGACCATCTAGTGACCCTATTATTGCACATATCGCCAATTTAGCCCAATTACGCAGTTTGGCAGTGGATATTCCAGAGCATATCGTTGCACCGCTCGCAGACCATTTTTGGCCTGGGGCATTGACATTGGTACTTAAGCGTGCGCCTCATGTCCCTGCCAATATCGCAACAGGACTGAATACGATTGCGGTGCGGATGCCTGCCCATCCAGTGGCACGGGCGCTCATTTTGGCATCTGGTGTGCCGATTGCCGCACCTAGCGCCAATACATTCACCCGCCCTAGCGCTACCACCGCCCAGCATGTATTAGAAGATTTGCAAGACCGTGTGGATATTGTCCTAGACGGTGGCGAAACAGCTATCGGATTAGAATCTACGGTGCTAGATTTGACCAATCCACAGACCCCGATTATCCTGCGTCCGGGTGGTGTGCTGATAGATGAGCTACGTCATATTTTGCCCAATGTACAACTCGCGCCACGCTATCTGAAAACCGATGAGGCGACCTCATCCCCTGGTCAGATGCTCAAGCATTATTCACCCCGTGCCAAAATAAAATTGTTCACAGGTCCGTTATATTCGGTGCTACTAGCGATGAAAGAGACGGCACAGGGTCATATCAGACGGGGCGAAAAAGTGGGGTTGCTCATCGCCACAGAAGATTGTCATCATCTATCCGATTATGGCATTATTCAATCATTGGGCAAACGTGATGACCTCAAAGCGATTAGCCACAACCTATTCGCAGGGATGCGCCAACTCGATTCGCAAAAAGTGAATGTCATCCTCACCCGCGATTTTGGGCGGGCAGGGCTTGGCGCGGCATTGTGGGATAGATTATTACGTGCCTCTGAGGGACGTGTCATAGACGTGCAGTAACCTCGTTTTGAACACCCCATATTCCGCAACCAACACCCTCTTTTTTGCGTACAATAGAGATATAGAGCATAGATAAAGAAAAGGCTACTCTATATGGATAATAAAAGTCGTGAAAATGCCACGATGTTCATTGGTGGAATGTCGATGTTGGTCGCTATTTTTCTTCTCTTTGGTTCAGGTAATGCAGATGTCCTGCTCATCCCATTGGGATTTGCATTAGTCGCCATCAGTATTATTTGGGGCAGTGCCATCGTTGAGGCAATGGTTACTCCGAAATACTACCCACCACCCCAAGCAAACCGCGAAGATACCACCGCCTATAAACTCGCCATGCTCATGGAATTGATGGATACCGATGAACGAGAGATATTCAAAAATCGGCTGGCAGATAGCTTGATTAATGATGATGATAGTGTGAGCATTGAATCGCTCATCGCGGAAAAACGCAAACGGGGATAACCATTTTTAGGCTAGAATAGGCTTATATCAGCCACAGAAAAGGATTTCATCATGGACGCAAAATGGCGCTTTGGGGCGACACTGGTTATTTGGGTATTTATGGGGACTATATCAATTTTGGCGTTGTTGGCATCGTTGGAGTATGATATTTCTGGGTGGACATTTTTTACACCCATCGTAGTAGCCATGTTCTCCATGCTCCCTCTCTGGGCGAGTGATTCTGGCTCATCTAGCACAAAAACGGGCGGTTATGTCAAAGCGGAAAAACCCGATAACACCGCCTATTCGATGGCGCTCCTGATGGAGATGATGGATGATGATGAACGGGCGGAATTTAAGTATGAGCTCAAAAATCGCATCCTCTCTGGCGAGGCTGTGACCGATGAATCATTGGCAGAAGAATTGCAAAAACGCAAATCTAAACCCCTATAAGTCATGGTTATGGTGATTTTTGCCGAGCAATAACACTTTATACGGTAACAAACGAAGGGATTTATCATGGACACAAAATGGCGCTTTGGCGCAACAATCGTAATTTGGGCGTTTGCAACATTGCTATCAATCATTATCATCGGCAATATGAGTCTGGGGGGGATAGCAGATTGGGTCATTGCCATTCCGTTAGGTGTTGCATTAGTCGCTACGCTGGCTATCTGGGAATCGGGAAAAGATTCATCCTCAAAGCAAGAATCGAAATCGGCATCGCTCACCCAAACCGATAACACCGCCTATTCGATGGCGCTCCTCATGGAAATGATGGACGACGATGAACGTGAGGAATTTAAGCATAACCTTAAACAACGTATTCTCTCTGGTGAAAATGTGACCAACGAATCGCTCATTTTGGATATGGAAAAACGCAAACGCGGATAAAGTGCTAAAGATTTCGTCAATGTAGTATATAAGGATGTACATGATGAGTAATAGAACGCGAGTTGGGCTTACTTGGATGATTTGGATTGCTGGCATTGCGCTAACATTCATATTTATGAGCAATGCCATAGCTGGCTTATTAGATGATTGGCTTGTCATTGTACCCCTTATTGTTGCTCTATTTTCTACAGTGACATTTTGGGGTGTTGGCACAGAAACTGATGACAAAGAACTACCATCTCTACCCCGTGATAACAAACAAGGGGATAGCACCGCGTATACAATGGCACTCCTCATGGAAATGATGGATGAGGATGAACGTTATGAATTTAAGTCACAACTCAAACGGCGGATTTTATCTGGCGAAACGGTGATGGATGAATCCATCATCATGGATATGGAAAAACGCAAGCGCGGATGAGTGAAGTTTGGAGTAACGTATGAATGCTTATAAAAGACGCAGAGTAATCGCCGTGTGGGTTATCAGCATCATTATGGCTATTGCATTGGCTATCGCCCTGATTGACACAAAAATTACTGTCGGTCAGGCACAATATTCTGGTGTGGTATTCCCAGGTACAGAATATTCTGTCATATCCATTGCGCTTGCGCCTATCGTTGTCGCGCTATTGTGGACTGGGCTGGCGTGGTTTAGGGGGGCATTTGATGATAAGACCACCCCATCAACAAATCTGCAAAGCGCCCCAACGCCCTATAAAATGGCATTGTTGCTCGAAATGATGGATGACGATGAACGTGAGGCGTTTAAGCAACAACTCAAACGTGATATTTTGGCAGAAGAAACAGGTCATGATAATTTTGATAGGCTGATGCTAGACGAGACCGAAAAACGCAAGCGCGGATAAAAAAGGCGAGGTATCCCCCGCCTTCTGAATCATCTATGCTACATCTTCTTCGGCTTTGAATTGGCTCATATACAGGTCATAGTATGCCCCGCCTTTTGCCAATAATTCTTGATGCGTGCCTCGCTCAATAATCTGACCATCTGCGACCATCAGCACCAAATTGGCATTGCGAATCGTACTCAGACGGTGGGCAATCACAAAGCTGGTGCGCCCCTGTAGCAATTTTTCAAATGCCGCTTGGATAACCCGTTCTGTACGGGTATCTACGCTGGATGTCGCTTCATCCAAAATAAGGATATTCGGGTTCATCAATGCCACCCGCGCAATCGCTATCAATTGGCGTTGACCTTGGCTCAATCCAGACCCACGTTCCCCCAAAACGGTCATATACCCGTCTGGCAGACGCTCGATAAAATCATGGGCGGCGACCATTTTGGCGGCGACAATCACCTCATCATCACTGGCATCTAAGCGTCCATAACGGATATTTTCCATCACAGAATCGGAGAACAAGAAGGTGTCTTGTAGCACCATGCCAATTTGCTTGCGGAGGCTATCTTGGGTCACATCGCGCACATCCAAGCCATCTATCAACACCTGCCCATCGGTGACATCGTAAAAACGGGGAATCATGTTGATGATGGTGGTCTTACCCGCACCTGTGGGTCCGACAATGGCGACCATTTCGCCCGTATTCACCCCAAAATTGATGCCCTTTAGGACTTTTTCGCCCTTCACATATTCGGCTTCCACATCCTTAAATTCAACTTTGCCGATAATTTGGGGCATGGGCTTGGCATTATCACGGTCGTGAATTTCGATATCTTCATCCATGAGGATAAAAATGCGCTCACCGCCCGCGATGCCGCTTTGGACATTCGTCCATAACACCGCAATTTGCGAAATCGGCTGATTAATCCGTTGGATATAGGCAAGGAAGGCAAAAATTGTCCCCACACTGATAACCGATGTCCCCGCCAGCAGGGGTTGATTATTCAACGCAGAAAATCCACCGACCACGACCACTGTCCCCAATGCCACATAACTCAGTGCCTCTAGCACAGGGTTAAGGGCGCTGGTGAATACAGCGGCACGCACATTGGCAGCACGATTGGCTTCATTGGCTTTTTGAAATTGAGCGATGCTCTCTTCTTCGCGGTTAAATGCCTGCACTTCACGCGCCCCTGCGATGCTTTCTTGCAAATCCGCGTTCACATTGCCAATTTCTTGGCGTGCCACACGAAACGCCTTACGTGCCTGATTAGAAAAATAGCGCGTGGTGAACAACATCACGGGTGCAATCGCAAGGCTTAATAGCCCATAGACCAAATTCTCGCGCAACATCGCCACAGCAATCCAGAAGATAATCATCAATCCCTGAAACACATTTAATAGGGCAAAATTGAACATCTGCTGGAGTGTATCCATGTCATTGGTCACACGGCTCATAATTTCACCCGCTTCATTGCGAGAATAATAGCCGATAGACAGATTGTGCATATGATTAAACACATGCCCGCGCATATCGCGCAGAACACCCTGTCCTGCGAGGCGCATGGTATAGAAGCTAAACCCTGTGAACAGAGCGCTAACTACAAATGTGCCAGCGATAAGCAATGCCAAGCCCAACAATCCGCTTATTTTCGATTCGTTGCTGGTGAGTTGGGCAATATCGGTATACCAACAACTGGTAGTAGCGACCCCGCTCCCGCCCATTTGGGTGGTGGGTGTGCTAATCAGATAACAATCTGCCGCTTGCCCAATGAGCGCAGGGTAGAGGATGTTGCAGTACACCACCACGAGGGTAAACACCACAACACCCACCAAATTGAGCCAGTAGGGGCGGAAATACCCCGCAAATCGGCGGAGGGTTACCGCCACATTTTTGGCTTTGCGCGTCTCTTGGTCTAGCGCACGCCGTTGAAAATCCATCATAGGTGTTACTGAGCCTCCGCTACAGGTTGCGAATCATCCACAAGTTGCGATGCAAAAATTTCGGCGTAGATAGGGCTATTTTCGATGAGTTCCGCATGTGTTCCCATCGCTACCATCGCGCCCTTATCCAACACGATAATCACATCGGCATTACGGGCAGTCGAAATGCGTTGGGCAATGACAAAACTAGTGCGCCCTTGCATGAGGTTATCGAGTGCGGCTTGAATTTTGCGCTCGGTGGTAAAATCTACCGCGCTGGTTGAATCGTCCAAAATCAGCAATTTTGGATTGAGTAACAATGCCCGTGCAATCGCCAGACGTTGTTTTTGACCACCCGATAATGTCGCACCGCGTTCTCCCACCGATGTTTCGTAACCGTTGGGGAAATCGAGGATAAAATCATGGGCGGCAGATGCTTTGGCGGCGGCAATTACTTCTTCATCAGTAGCATCTGGGCGACCAAAGACGATATTATCGCGGATGGTGCCACTGAACAGATTTGTCTCTTGCAAGACAATGCCAATTTGTGAGCGCAGGCTATCGAGTTTGACATCACGGACATCATGCCCGTCAATGAGTACAGCGCCTTCACTCGCATCATAAAAACGGGGTATCAGGTTAATAATGGTCGTCTTACCACTGCCCGTTGCCCCCAATAAGGCGATGGTCTGCCCTGTTTTGATAGTAAAGCTCACTTTATTCAACACGGGTGCAGTCGAACTAAAATAGCGGAAGGTCACATCCCGAAATTCAACATTTCCTTCAATGGAAGGCAAGTCAATCGCATTGGGTTTATCGGTAATTTCGCTCTTGGTATCTATAATCTCAAAAATACGCTCGGCAGAAGCACTTGCTTGTGCCATCAACGACACAATCAGCCCCAATTGCCCCAATGGGAAAAAGACGTATGCCAGATACAAATTGAACTTCTGATATTCCCCAATCGCCAATGAGCCATCAATGATTTGTGTCCCAGAAAAATACAAAATCACCGCTTGCCCAATTTGCCCCACAAAGAAAATCATTGGGAACAAGAATGAGAAGGCACGGGCGATTTTTAACCAGTGGATATAGAGGTCTTGGTTACTCTCATCAAAGCGTTTTTGCTCATGATTTTGGCGCACAAAGGCTTTGACCACCCGAATCCCTGCCACATTTTCTTGGAGGACGGTATTCAGTTTGGATAAGCGGATTTGCACATCACGAAACAACGGTTGCGAAATTTTGCCGAATATGCCAAATAGGATGATGGAGAATGGCAAAATGGGCAAAATAGAGAGGGTGAGTCGCCAATTGGTCAGAAATAGAATGGTGAGGGTGACCACCAACAACAAAAAGGCTTGAAAGGTGAGCAATAGCCCTTGTGCGATAAATAGGCGCACACGCTCCACATCATCGGTGGCGCGAATCATCAATTGACCTGTTTGGTTGCGGTCATAATAGCTAAACGATAGGCGTTGGATGCGGATAAAAATGTCGTTCCGCATACTATAAGCGATACCCTGTGCTGTCCATTCCGCCGCATACGACTGAATAAACGCAAATAGCCCACGAATAACCGCCACAAGCAAAATAAGTGCCACAGCGCCTAAAATCCACGACGGGGCGCTATTATAGGTGTTTTGCAGGGCATCTTGAGTGGTATTCAGTTGGGTGAGCGCAAACATCCGCCCCTGTTCACTGGGGATACTCAACACCTGTTGGGCGACTGCTCCTTGTGTGATACTATCTATCATCGCCTGAACTAATTGTGGGACGATGAGCTGTGATAAGGTAGCAATAATTAACGCCCCATACGCGATGAAGGTCATCGTTTTATAGCGCCCCAAATACCCAATGGCACGGCGCAAATAGCCTTGTTCGCCTTTTGCACGTTTTTCACGCCCTTTCATTTTGGGCGATGCGGAAGAAACTGCTTGCATAGTAGGTTTTCCTCTTTGAGTCCACTAGCCAATAAACGAGGTAATGCGTTTTCGAGTAATTGCTCCCCTTCGGGCATGGCAGAGATTAATTGATAGAGAAGTTCAACAAGGTGTTTCGTCTTTTCTTCCCCCAACGCTTCTATCCCATTTAACAGGGGGTCATCTTGAATCATGTGTGGCAAACGGGCAATCATCGCCTGTCCTTCCTCTGTGAGCGTGAGCAACACCCGCCGTCTATCGGTTAGGTCGCGCTGACGGATGAGAAACGATTTTCGTTCTAGTGCGTCCACAGTCGGTACAAGTGTGGACGGGTCTATGCCAAACCGTTTGCTCAGTTCACTAATGGTATTTGTCCCCTCATGCGCCACCATCCGCAACACTGCCGATTGCAACCCAGTGAGGTCTATTCCTTCCCGCGCCAGCCATTGTTCATAAGCCAGTGTGGTTGTTTTCCATGCCACAGACATCAACATCTTGAGTTCTATGGCGACATTCCGTTTTTCATCTTGGTTCATTTGCACACCAATCTTTGGTAGCCCAATGATTTGATTACCAAGCAAACAATACGCCACTATTTAAAATTTGTCAAGCAGGTAAAAATCACATCAAAACAAGGATGATAAGGGGTAACGTAACGTGAGGGTTAAGTGGTATTTATAAAGAAGCGGTATGGGCAGATAGCCACGCGACAATTTGCGGAATTTCGCATTTGCCTTTGGCGATTTCGAGGATGATATAATACGCATCTCGCGCATCCCATGTGGGGCGATACCCGTTATTGGCTAAAAATTGTTCTAGCACAATTTGAGCCGTGCGCTTGTTGCCATCGGCAAAAAGATGGTCATGCGCGAGGGCATGAACCAACGATGCGGCTTTTTCTAGGATAGTTGGATAGGCTTCTTGACCAAACATGCGGGTATAGGGGCGTTTGGCGGCAGATTGCAACAAATGGCGATTGAGGACAAGTGGCTCATGCCCCACCACTTGTTGATTGACCACATAAATATCGGCAGCAGAGATAAATTTCACACGAAATACCTTGTATAATCAACACAAAAAGGCATTTTATAATGCCCTTTTGCGATTATATCATGTTATGACGAAATGCCTAATGGCTTGTGGGTTCTGCGGATTTATGGCGCAATTCACGCATATTATCCGCTTCAATTTGACGAGCAGTCCGATGTGCCTGTGGGTCTGCTATCAAATTACCCCCACGCACAGTCGCCCCAATCACAAATGCCGCGCTCACCAATACCAAGTTTTTGATGATATATTGCCCTTCTAAGGTCGGGGCATAAGGGAATTGGGTGAAGGTTTCCTGTGGAAAAAGGAAAAGCGGTGTAATCGTCCCCAACATCTGAAAAAGTAGCAGGAGCAGGGTAATACGCATGAATTTTCCAGTGATGAGTCCAATACCGATGAGGGTCTCCCATGTCGCCAAAATTGGCAAGGATAATTCTGCTGACATGATACCAAAGGTCAATTTTTCAATGGTACGAGAGGCGAGGTCTTGAGCTGGACTTAAATCTGGAAAAAATTTGAGAAATCCAAACCAAAAAAACACAACACCAACGCTGATTCGCAATACGACAATTCCATAACGAGACATGAGCATAGTTAGACGTGTATCTACCATGCCAAATAACGCTTGTAACCGATTCATTTTATATTCCTCATGTTTAATTGTGAATATAGTCACAATTATTATTGTAGCGTAAATAGGTAAGCGCGTAAATAACCATAACGTAAAATTGTGCAAAGACTTATTTTGACGTATCATAAAGAAAAATTTCATTTACCCATATAAAGGCAAGTGGTCATGTCTCAAGATAATCGCGCCATATTTCAACTTATTTTTCAGGTTCAATCATTTATTCAAGAAGAATTACTCAATAAATCGCATGTGGTTGGTGTGGCGGCGGGGTATAAAGAGAGTGACGGTGTGGTCACAGACCAACCGTCTTTGGTGGTGCTGGTGGATGAAAAACGCCCACTGAGCGAGATTGAGAACAAAGACCGTGTGCCAAAGGATATTGAAGGGGTCAGAACCGATGTCATGGTGGTGGGAAATCTCCGCGCCAATGCGTCACCTAAAGACCGTTTTCGCCCAATTATCCCGTTGGGGGTGAGCATTGGGCATTACGAAAGCACCGCAGGCACATTGGGGGCACTGGTGCGTGATAATGCCACTGGCGAGATTTTTATCTTGTCTAATAATCATGTGCTGGCAAATTGCAATTATGCCAAAAAAGGCGACCCCATTTTGCAACCTGCACCGTTGGATGGGGGCATGAACCCCGCCGATATGGTTGCCACATTAGAGCGATTTATCCCCCTCCGCTATTTGCAAGATAGCACGGGCGAAATGGCGAGTGTAGGACAAATTACCCAGCCGTTGGGGACGATGAACAGCAATGGGCGCGGATGCAATGTCCTTATAGATGCGTTATTGCGCCTAACGGGACGCGGAAGCATAGATACATCGGGCAAAAAACCCAGCCAGCCAGAAAATTCTCCCACCAGCACAAACCCGCGTGGTAGCGGAAATTCCACAGGGGGGACAACATCGCCACAAAATCCACCGCCCATGGCAAGCCGTAGAGAAAATTTAGTAGATTGTGCGTTGGGAAAAATTCTCTCCTCTGCCCAATTTGACGCGCAAATCCCCACGATTGGGGCAATTGCCGGCACAAAATCGGTGGGGATTGGGATGTCGGTGGCAAAACACGGACGCACCACAGGGTTACGAAAAAACAAAGTCACCCTGCTCAATGCCACAGTGGATGTCGGTTATAATACGCCACGCGGAGAACGGACTGCCCGTTTTACGGCGCAAATCCTCACAGGGGGGATGAGTGATGGTGGCGATTCTGGCTCATTAGTCATAGACCCCACCGACAATATGGCAGTGGGGTTATTATTTGGCGGGTCTCCACAGGCATCCCTGGTGACACCCATTCATGCCATATTGAGCGCCTTAAATGTGTCGTTGCTCTAATTATTGCGCGGTGGGGTGAGTTTGAACGATTCGAGCATGTGATAGAATACCTCATCGTATTCAGATTCATATTCGGTGCGGGTGGCGGTGAAGGCAAATAACACATTGCCCACTTTATAAAAGCGTTGCAACTGCACAATGCCCAAATCATCCTCACCACGCATCCAGCCATAGCGCCGTTCCACCCACCCATCGGGGGATTGGTCAACTTCTTGCAATACTTCGTAGCCCGATAATTCTTTTTGGGCGACGTTGCGGGCTTCTTGCATGACAGCGACCAATGAGGCATCGTCGTTGAGTGGACGAATAGACAGCAATACATTGGGACGAACACCCCACGCATTGACATCAGCCGAGAACATCGTCTGATAATCGAGTGAGGCGGTGAGCGTCCATGCTTGTGGGCGCTCTAGGGTAAATCCGGGACCCTTAAAGGGGATATAATTCATGCGGTTACCTCGCTAACAATGTCTCTAAATTAATCTCAGTAAATGTGAACGATGTGAGCATCGTCTGAATAATCTCCTCAACACCCTCACGTAATTCGGTTGATATATCGGTGGGGATAGAAATCATGAACCAATAGAGGGTATTTTGCACCTTAAAGATGACATGGCGTTGTAGGATGATTTGGTCGTTGTCATAGCGTGCAGTAAAAGACAGGTGTGCGCCCGATGTGCCAGAGTGGGTGACAAAATCGCCTTCTGCAACCAGCTTAAAATCGGGTTGCTCTTGTGATTTGGCGGTGTGCATCTCTTGTAAGTGATATTGGGGTGTTTGGGGTGAGGTTTGCAACACTAAAATCAGATTAAATGACCGCCCATCACTTAATGGGGGTGACAAAAACATGACCTGAAATTGCATAGATGAAATCACCATCCATTCCGATGGGACTTGCATCGTAAAATGAGGTCCAACAAAGCGCATCCATACAGTCATTTTGGTATCCTTAGTTCATAAAATAGTCGTGACGCTCCCCACGCCTAAAGGCGGGGCTTCTGAACCACGCTTGCGATTGCTCGCTACGTTCTGGTTCACGGACACGTCCTGCCCGGTTTAGTATATTCACTGCCGCATTGTGGTCTCGGTCTAAACTGAGATCACAGTCACATGCCACCCAACGCTGTGCTAGTGTCATTCCCTCAAACACCGCACCACAATTTGAGCAACATTTCGATGTGTAGGCGGGGTCTACAAGCAACACTTCCCGACCAGCATCTACCGCTTTGTCGAGGAGTCGTTTCTTGAAATATCCCCATCCCGCATCCAAAATGCTTTTGCTCAGGTGATGATTTTTTACCATATTGGCAATTTTCAGGTCTTCAATAACAATCATATCGTAGCCATGAATGAGTTTGTAGACCAACTTATCAAAGAAATCTTTGCGTTGGTTTTTGATATGATGATGTTGTCGTTGCACATCCAACAATTTCTTTTTGCGTTGGTTGCCACCCTTTTGGGCGCGTTGTAGCTTGCGTTGTTTCAATCTGAGTTCAGATTGTGCTTGACGATACCAGCGTGGGTTATGCACTTGTTCCCCCTCGCTGGTGGTGATGAGCGCATTGATGCCCATGTCTATGCCGATAACCTGTCCTGTTGGGGGGAGTGGCACAGGGTCGGCTGTTTCGCATACCAAGCTCACATACCATTTCCCCGCATTGCGAATAATGCGACATGTCTTAATGTCACCCTGATAAGGTCTATGCCAACAAACATGAATCCGCCCAACACCCGACACTTTCAGACGACGACCATCTATGCTAAAACCATTGCCATATTGCTTAAAACCAATGCTATCCCAGCGTTTATAACTCTTGAAACGCGGATAACCGGGTGTTTCACCCGCTTTCACACGGCGAAAGAAGGCTTTGAAAGCACGGTCTAAATCTTCGATGGCAACTTGTAACACATGACTATGGACAGTTTTGGCTTGCAAAAATGTCTTTTTGTACTGTTTCGCCAGCAGATACCCCTCACGTTTGCCGATGCGCTTTTCTTCATGTTCCCATGCGACTTTTCGGTCTTCCAGTGCTATGTTGTAGACATTACGCGACACATCCAACTGCACTTGCAGTGCCTGTTCTTGAGATTGGGTTGGATACAGCCGATACTGAAATGTCCGTATTGCCATGTTTACACATTTTTCTAGTTTTAATTGTACAAATATGAGATTATTGTATAAAATTGAACTATGTCATGTCAAGCAATTCATCGCGCCTTATATCCCCATAGCTAAAGCTAAGGGCTTTACGGCGATCTTTGGTAAATACGCTTACCCGCATTAACCGCGCCTGTCGAGATGTCACTAACCGTATTTGCCACCTCATTGGCAACATCGGTGACGGTTTCTGCTACGCCTGTAGCCACATCTTTGGCAACGTCAATGGTCTTATCTACAATAATCTGCCCACGGTCAATAGAGGGTATCCCGTTATTACGGGCTTCTATGCCTTCATAATAGGCTTCCATCGAATGTGTATCAATAAAACGGGTAGCGGGCAACACAACCACATTATCGAGATATTCACGGCTTGCCAAAAAAGGAATATCAGCACCCGATATGGTTGGAACAGGGTCGCCAGCAATAACATAATGGGTATAGCGCGGACCGGGCGGAAAATTTATGCCAGCAGACCCATAGGTATTCACCGTGATTTTCGACAAGTCGGCATTGGGGTTTGCCCGATAGACCTCCATGAGTGCGGCAGATGTAATTGCCCCGCCCTGACTATGTGCTTCTAGGATGAGGGGTCTACCATCGGCAATGGCTTGCTTAATTTGAACAACTTGGGTGGCAACCGCCAAGTTATCACCCGCTCTCATTCCAAATCTGGCTTGCAGTTTATCGTCTGTGGCTTGACCAATATCTGATAAGCCATCACTTTGGTTATAGATGGCGGCAAAAGTGCCGTTGGGATGCCTTGCGCCCATTTGCTCTAAATGTTTGGCAAAACTTTCTGGTGTGGTAAAAATACCGGGTGTAAAAATAACATCTGGCTTACCTGTTAGCGGTTTGCCATCGCGCCCATAAATGCCACCATCTACTAATTTTCCGCTCGCGCCCAAGCCCGCACTTTCACCCACTGCCCGAAATTCGCCTGTCATGCCCGTGCTTTTGAACAAACTGCTCGCTTGTTCTTCGGCGGTACGCATGAGATTGGCGATTTGAGCGAGGGCAGATTGAGCCTTACTAAGTGCATCCATCAGACGGAGAAAAGCAGGCATGGCTTGGTCTGCCATTTCGGTAAAAAATTTATATGCCGCCTTGCCTGTCCAATTTGGTTCTAATTCACGTAACTTGTCTATCAGATGATTTTTGTGTTGTTCAAGTTCTTCATACCGAGACTGCAACCGTTGAATAACCTGTTGCAGTCTGGCGTAATCTATCTCTATACGATCTGTCATAATTCCCCACAAAAATGATTAGATAGTTGGGGTGAGTACCAACCGAAATGAATTGAGCATGTGCTTAAATACGGGGTCGTATTGGCTTTCTTGTTCAAGGCGTGTGGAGGTAAAGGAAAAATACAAATTGCCCAATACATAAAAGCGTTGGGTCTGAACAATGGCTGTATTATCACTCGGACGCGCCCACCGATAGGTGCGTTCATACACACCACGCTCGCTATTATCTACTTCATCTAACACCTGATACTGAGGCAATTCGGTTTGTTGTGCCTGTCGGGTCTCGGATGCCAATTTTGAAAGGGTGACAGAATCGTCTACGGCACGAATCGCCACCATCACATTAGGGCGTACCCCTTGCGGGTTATTTCCTCCCAAAAAAATGACCTGATGCTCTGGAGATGAGGTAATCAGCCATTCGGTGGGGGTCTGTAGGGTAAAACCAGCCCCTATAAATTCCATATATTCCATGGGCTATCCCTTTCTGATAAATACGCTTAAAACAACGCCACTAGGCTCGCAAACGAGTCAATGGCTTGTAAAGCGGATTGGACGGCTTTTTGGGCGGTATTTGCCAAATTTTGTGCCTCTTGACCAAGATTAAAGAAGTCTTGTACAAAACCCGTCATGCCACCGATACCACCAACACCAGCACCGTCGCCACCTTTGCCCGTAAATTTGCTACTGAGCGGGTCTTGGGTTGTGTTGCCAAATGGGGCGTTGAGGGCATTAGTTGCATCGCGGACACTGCCAAAGCCATTGGCGACAACACCGCCACGACTGAGAAGGTCTTGTGGGCTATTTGACCCACCACCAGAAAATCCGCCACTGCCACCACCGCCAGCGCCACCACCCGTATTCGGATTGGGAGAGACGCTACCATCACCAAAACTGCTACCACCACCGCCGATACCGCCACCTGCGCCAACACCGATGCCACCTGCACCACCAGCGCCACCAATTCCAGCACCGACACCGTTATCACCAATGCCACCGCCTGCACCTGCGCTACCGCCGATGCCATCTGCACCACCGCCGATGCCACCTGCGCCACCACCACCAGCAGTACCGCCGATACCACCCCCTATGCTACCACCACCAGCAATACCGCCGATGCCACCGCCTATACCCGCGCCACCCCCTATGCCACCACCAATACCACCGCCTTTGAACAGGTTTCCACCTTGTTCTTCGGCATTGCGATAGACTTGGCTAACTTGTTTAAGGGTTTGTCCTGTGCGACTAAGGACATTATATAAACGACGCATGGACGGCATGGTGCGGTCATCCATCTCGGCAAAAAAATCATCGGATGCCTCGCCAAGCCATGCACTACGCAAGCTATCCATTGTTTGGCGCAAACGATTCATCTGTTCCTCAATCGTCTCTGCACGCTGGGTTAGGAGCGCGCCCATTTTTTCTAGCTGTGCATAATCAACCTCTATGCGGTCTATCATAAACTATCCTCATCACAGCCCCATGTGGGGCGCGGACTATTTAACTGGGGGCATGGAATGTCAGTATAATCCTGCCTACTGTTATTTTATCACCAGTTTTTACTGGAACTGGGTCTGACTTTTCTAACATCTTATCATTTAAAAAGGTTGGATTATCATCTCTGAGGGCTTCTAGGAGATAATTCCCATTCGCTTCGATGATGCGGGCGTGCTGACGCGACACACTATTGGTCTTATCCACCAGAGCCAAATTGACCTCTACCGATGTGGTTGAATCACTAAGGGCGCGTCCGATGAGGGCATTGCTCCGAGAAATTTCGTAGCGGGTGTTGGATGCTTCTTCGACCAAATAGGCACGATTTTGGGTGCGAATTTGTGTGCCTCTAAATTGTTGTTGCTTGCGTTGTTTGCGTCCAAAGACCAAATCTGTGCCACTGCCCAATGCCAATTCATCGAATGTGGCATCTGGCTTAAGTTCTTTACGTGTTCCTTTGAGGGCGAGTGCATAATCGCCCTCATCGAAACTAAATTCTGACAGAATTTCGGCAATCAGGTCTTGGATGGTAATATCGTGCAAAATTAACACGTTATGAATGGGATAATCATCAAACAAATCGGATGCGATGGTCATTTCAAGATAATCGCTCATGAATTATTTTCCCCTTCAGTGGTTTTTTGGGTCAATTCGTCGATATTCACCTTCAATTTACGCGCCAGCCGTTGGGGTGGGAAGTCATTTTCGATGAGGGCTAGGGCAACTGCTTTGGGGTCTATCCCCAATTCTTCCAGCACAGGCAACAGGTCATAACTACCCACCGCTTGGGCGAGGAGTGCCATTTCTGCCATGCCATCGAGGTCTTGAACGGCAGATTTGAGGGTGGCTTCATCACTTGCATATATTTCGGCATAATCGGCGCTGATTAGCCCTTTCACCCGTTCTAATAGGGCTTCACCAAAGCGTAATTCAACCTCTACAGGGGCGACTATCACCGATGATGATGCTGTTTTGCTTGTACTAGATGATGAACCGCCATTATTGGATGAGGTGTTTGCGCTGACTTTCATATCCTCTTCGGATAGCGATGGCAATTCCCACGATGAAGCATCTGTCCATGTGGTGCGAATTTCTGTCACCCATTCATCGAGCATATTGACGATCTGTTCTTCAACATCCAACGGTTCACCCATACTGCCTGTCTCTAGGACAGGATAGGGTGTAGCAATTTGCAAAATATTGACCCGTCCAGATAAGATGAGGAAGGCGCGTCCAACGGGTAATTCCGCCTCTTGTAATTTGCGTGGGATACGCGCATTGAACGGCGTATTGGTGGCGGTATTGGGGTCTAATGCCAGCCCATACCGCGATTTACCGATGTTTTTCCGCAAGTCATCACTCATAGACCCTGGAAGGCACGAAATGACGAAATGCAAGCCTTCTGCGCCATATTTACGCGACATATCGGCTATATCGGTTTGTTGCTGATTATTCGCAAGGTCGCGGAAATCGTCAAAGTTATCTATGATGACATAAATTTCGGGTTTTTTGCCCGGTTGCGAATAAATCTTTTGGATATGAGCCATCATGCTGGTCATATCATCTTTGTTTTGCTCGGATATGGCATAGTCCACATGAGGCAAATCTGAGAGGCTAAGTTTGCCCCCATAATCAAACATACGTTTGGCGGAATCTACGAGGAAAATGCGGACATCGGCGGGCGAATACATAGCAGACATGCCCAACACCCAGCTACGAAGGGTGGTTGTCTTGCCAGAAAACGGTTGACCGATGACGATAAAATGCGGACCTTGTTTCTGTAAATCTACCACCACATGCTGGAGTTCTGCCATTTCGACCCCGATGAGCGTCTCGACACGGCGTGACCGTTTGTAGGTGTTCATAATATCTTCCAATGGCAAAATATCTTGCAAAACCTCGATGGGTTCTGGTCTGTGACCTTCTCCCCAAACAGATGTCATCTTGTTAAATAGCCACATGATGCCCGCGTTGGCATCGGCTTCCATACCTTCTTCCATCGGTGGGGTGAAATCTATGGGGTCTGCTAGTTGAAACTCCAGCACACGACGCTCGACCATCGCAAAACCGCGTCCTGCGATGTCGTCCAAATCTACCGCCACACGCCCCACAACCGATGAATAATCACCCGCCTCTGTGAGTTTAAGCGTCATACGGTCATTGAACAGGCTAAAGAGCTTGCCAGGGATGGCATTCACTTGCTCGGCAGTCACCACAAAATAAATCCCGCTATTGCGTCCATCACGCATGAGCGAGAGTAAATCTGGGAGCAAATCTTCGTAATTTTCGCGGAATTCTGCAAAGCTGTCTATCGCCACCAAAATGGCGGGATAAGTATCTGGTTTGGTGGCGTTGTATTCAATAAACCCCCCTGCTTCGGCAAAGAGTTGGGCGCGACTATTTGCCCAATAGCGCAATTTGCGAAGCAGACGCTCTACCCGTTCACCTTCACTAGAAGTAATAATAGCGCCAACGTGTGGCAACCCCTTGAGGAGTTCCAAACCACGCCCACCAAAGTCTAACCCATAAATCTGAAGTTCATCTGGGGCGTGTTCTACTGCTAATGCCGTGATAAGCGTGCGTAAAAAGGTAGATTTACCCTTGCCAGATGCCCCAAATAGCAGGGTATTGCCTTTTTTCAGGTCAATGAATAGGGGCATTTGACGGGCTTCATACGGGTTATCTATCAAACCGACTTTGGCGCGGAGTGTTTTGGGATTATCCCAATCTACAGGCGACCAATAGTTGCGCTCGCCAATCCATTCGATAAGCATCGGGCTTAATGGCAATTGTTGATTTTCTGCCTGTCCACCCAAAATGGTGGGGGTATCGTCTTTGCCATCTTCTTCTGCTTCGAGTTTTGCCATCATATCATCGCCTGTAGACTTGCGTACCATCATGGCGGCGGTAATCACTTTAGCGTTCAGTGGCAATAAGGTCGGCAGTGGGTCTGGCCACGGTTGTTCTTGTTTTTTGATGACATCGGGATGTGCCAGCGCCAATGCACTACACACTTCCACGACCATATCGGCAATATTGCGTTCATCGGCACTCTTGGTCTTTTTGCGCTTCTCACGCCGTCTGTCGCGCCAAATAACTTTTGCTTTGGCGGTGGCTTGTGCGACAAAGTTATAAGGAGAACTGGCATAAGCCACTTGCATCAGTTGGGAGTTGTCGTTACCGATTTGCAAGTAAGCACGCCCCGGAATATCGGTGGGCAAGAATGCCGCATCGGACGCACGGAGCAATTCACGGCTATCCTCTGCGGTTTCTACGCGCAAGCACAATTTAAATTTGATATTGGCACGCATTTGGTCTGTGACCGCGCCCGTTGGTCTTTGTGTGGCGAGGATAAGATGCACCCCCAACGCACGACCCAACCGTGTGATACTGTCGAGTTCACCCTTAAATTCGGGCATTTCTTTGACCATCTCGGCAAATTCGTCAATGACAACGAATAAAAACGGAAATGGCTGATTGCCGTTTTCATAACCGATATGATAGCCTTTGGCGCGGTAATCCACGATATGCGATACTTTTTTGCTGGCGAGAAGCGAGCTACGGCGGTTCATTTCCGATTTCATAGCAACGAATGTCCGCGCCCCTGCCGTACCGCTTAGGTTGGTGACGATATTCACCACATGGGGCAATTTCTCGAACATCTTAAACGCCGTACCACCTTTAAAGTCCACGAGGACAAAGTTTACGGCGCTGGGGTCATAGCGCATCGCCAGACCCAAAATGAGGGTGATGAGCAATTCCGATTTACCAGACCCCGTTGTGCCTGCAATCATGCCATGCACCCCATCACCCGCGGCAGAAAAGGTGATTTCGCGGATTTTGTTACCCGGCATCAGACCAATGGGGACGCGCATCCACTCTGAATTATCTTTATGCTGAGACCATCCCCAGCGTTCTAGGAGTGGTGCAGACATGGCATCTATGCCACCCAAATTTTTATGCAAATCCATGAGCAAAATACTCGATGCCAAACCCGCCGTACCAAAAGTAGAGCGCACCGACAGCGGTTCTAGCTTACGAGCAAATCCATGTTGGGCGGTGGTCTCGTCTATGGTATCGGCTTTCCCGATGAAGCGTGTGGAGTTTAAGCCAACTTCGGCATAGCGGAACAAAACACCTGTCTCGGTGACACGGCTACCATCCACTTCAACGAGGGTGTCTATTTCGACCACCGTCTCGGCTTGGCTTGGGACATGGCTGGCGTTGGGGGTCAAAAAGAGGATACTCACACCGAGTTCCGCGCCACGCCGAATGATGAGCGAGATACCTTCTTCAGATTGAATATCTTTCATGGGCGAATTGGGGTCATCCAGTGTGAGAGCATCTACCACCACCAACAAGAATGGCAGGGTGACATCACCACTATCTTTATCTGCCATCCGCACCAACCGACGGTCGAGATCGGCTTTAATCATTTCCCAAAAGGGACCCGGATTTTTGGGGTCAAAGTATATTTGGTCGCCCCGCAAAATATTATCTTGTTCGTCACGCTTACCACTGGTGCAGTGAGGCAACCACCGCGCCCATTGCCATTGGGTGGCGGCTTTTGGTGGAGCATAAATATACACACGGGTATCGGTAGGGGCATGGAACGCCGTGAAGTGGGTCAACATGCCCCGCACAAATTCGTAAATTTGTTTTTCGGTCTTGGCTTTATCAGTCGCGCCCATCGAGCCACAAATGCCAATCGAATGACGCGCTGGCAACACATTATCGCGGTCTTTGCCAACTTGTTGTGGACGTAAGGCGATAGTGATGGGCGCATCTTGGACAAAATGCGAATCTTCTGCCAGTTTTTTGGCTTCGTCCATGAGCGGGTCTTCGTGATTCTCTGCCATTTGTACGGTATAAATCACGCTAGAGGACAAAACGCCCAATCCTAAACGTACCACGCCAAAATCACGGTCAGAGGTGCGCCGTTCCCACAAACGGGTGCCAGAACGGTTATCTTTGACATCGGATGTGCCACTGTTTTGGGCAATTTGTAAGACGGTTTCGATGTTGGGGTAGTTATAGAGGTAAAAATTGCGTTGCATATCGTGAGCAGATTCCATATCCTTGCGGAGTTGTGTGATGCGTTGCTTATAGGAATCACGCTTTTCCTTCATGATCCGTGCATCACGGAAATACATCCATACCGCCAATCCCGATGAAGCGATGACAGACATCGCCATTGGCAACACCAATAATAGGTTACTACGTTGCCCCGTAGACGAGACAATCACATAACCAATAATCGTGATAAGAGGTAAAAATGTTTGAATAAGGGGCTGTCCCTGTTGGTCTTCTACAGGGGGTGGCGGAATCTCGACCTCCTCCTGCGGAAGGTCGGGTTGAATCCTTGGGGGTCTGTTGATGAGTTTATTTTGTTGGTCGCTCACAAAATCCCTACCTTTTTATTGTTTGCGTATCATGAGTTGTGCCAGATTGCTTGACACTTTACGTCACAATGAGTAATCTATGAGTGACGGCTACACTCATTGTGGCACGGTTAGAAAATTCTGTCAAACGAAATAAAAAAGAAGGTGATGGCAATGAAGCATATTTGTACCCGTTGTGGGCGAATTTCACCCGATGGTAATTTGTGGTGTCAAGAGCAACAATGCCTTGCAGAGCGCAAGCCGATTATTTTTGATGCGGGTGATAACATCGGAGACATTACTATCACCCGTCGGCTCACAGTGTTACGAACATCCGCTATTTATGAAGGATTGCGCGATGACGAAAAAATTATCATCAAAATGGCGCATAGTGACCGTATCAGCCAAGATAAATTGCGTTATGAGGCAAAATTATTTGCACAGCTCCAAGCGATTCGCAAGCATCCCAATTTTCCCACCCTCATCAGTCCCTATCGTGGGGCAAATGCACTAGAACGTCCTTATGGCAAGATTGGTTTTCAGAACGAGACAAAATATTTTATCGTATTTGAATATGTGCCGGGCGATTTTTTGCGCGATATGTTGCGTGTTTCGCCATTCCCATGGAATCGGTTTGCCCATTGGGTGGCGCGTGGGGTATCGTCTGCGGTGATGTTTATGCACGAAAATCAAAAATTACACCTGAATATTTCGCCCGATATTGTGTATGTACGGATGGATATGGATAAAATCCCCCGTCCGATGCTATTCGACTTGGGGCTAGATGATGCCGAATTACAAACACACGCCCGCCAAATTGTGCCACCCGCCTATCTCGCACCCGAATTACTCTCCATGCCCCGCGCCAATTATCAGACCGATGTCTATGGCTTAGGCTTGTTGATATATGAGATGCTCATGGGTGAACCCGCCTATCCATATAAATCCCGCCGTGATGAGATGGTCTGGGATGATGTGAGCAAAGGCAAAGTGATTGCGCTGGCACGGAATGACCTCCCCAATCCAGAAAAAGCCGAATACCGCGATGGCAATACGGTCATCATGAGTGCTATCCAATTTAACCCGTCCATGCGCCAACCCGATGTGGCAGTATTTGCCCATGAGATGTATCGGCTGTTTGGCGATATTCCCACAGAACGGAAACGCCGTTTTTCGTGGGCAAATCGGCGTAATGTCGCCATTATGGGGCTGGTAGTCGTGATTGTGATTATTCAATTGATACTCATTAGTGCTGTGTTCACAGGCAACGGCACAACGGTATAGCACAAAATAATGCTGTGGCGGATAATTTTTCATGTCCGCCACATAAATTTTTAGAAAAGGGGTAATGTAATTTGTGTTTGCAAACGCCTCATA
>DAOTUO010000301.1:0-1943 GCA_034436595.1 Anaerolineae bacterium
GTCGTAAGTTCGAATCTTACCGGGCTCATCAAAAAATAAAGCACCAGTGATACTATTTATCGCTGGTGCTTTTGATTTATCTCCGTTTTGCATAAATCCGTTTGCCATAGATTGGGATAGCCAATAGTATCCACATTGCCCATAATCCCAGTAGCCACTGTATATCCTCTGTCCATGTGCCAATGGGGATAATCAGTTTTTGCCCCACCCAAATGGTGTTATTGATGCCCAAATTATTTGCCACCGAGATAAACGGATATGGCACACCATATTTATCACCAATACTGGTAATATTTTCACCATATTCCACAGTATGAATTGTTTTGCCCGCTAATATTTGGGGATTTTCGATATAGCAGTCACGGGTGGGCAGGGGAATAGCACGGGTATAATAGGGTAAAAGGGGTAAAAAGTCTTTATCGGCATTAATTGTATAAATATCCTGCATGGTTAAACCAAAGCACCATGCTGTAAACAAGCGACTCTCGAATGGAGTGCCTTTATAATATTGAACTTTATAGGGTTTACCTTGATACCATACCACCGTATTGGGGTTGCTGAGGTCATAACAATGTGTCCCATGCACATCAAAAGTGATGGGTGTGTTGGTGGTGCGATAATCGGTATCAAAATCCACAGGCTGGTCATAGCAGACATATTCTATGAAGTTCCAATTTTCATCATAACAAGGGGGTCTATCGGTGGGGATGATAGTGCCCAAGTATTGGGCATTGCCTCTGTCATCATATTTATTGGCATTGGCATCTCGAATCCGATTGATGCACACATTGTAGTAGTATGGAAGCAGGTCATTTTGTGAACCATAATAGACCAAATGCTCACTGACTTGTGGTTGTGGCAATGGGTTGCCATCGGCATCTTCGTAGATGAGGGGCATTCCTGTTTCTGTGTCATAGCAGGGGCGTGTTTGTGGAATAAAGAGATGATGTTTTCTTGCGACACTTTTTTGTAAGAATGAATTTGCTTTTAGCAGGTCATTTACACAGATATTGAATCTTTGCGAAATGTCATAAAAACTCTCCCATGATTCTGGTGAATAAGCGTCTAGTAGGGAGTAGGTCGGGGTATCTTCATGAATGACACCAATCCAATTATCGAAATAATTTATTTTTCTGCTAGTAGGATAAACCAATCTCTTTCCAAGATAATTATAACAAGGTGGTGCATCTAAACGAGTATATAGAATAATGCCTGCAAATAAAGACTCCTCAAATAGCCTTGACCGAATGGCGAAATTTTCAAATACCCGTGTAAAGAAAAATTCTTCATAACAAACATTCAACGCTCTTTCGATGTCATAAATAGATTCTCCCTCATGGGCATGATATGCCATATAGCAAGGGGGTTTTTCTGTGTTGATAATGACCCAATGATATTTTGTTGCACTTGTCGGATGAATCCTTTCTCTAAAAGTTTGATTATTAAAAGTAGGATTGAGTTTTATCAACTCTTCGAGGCAAACATTGGCTATGAGTGCTATTAATTGCATATTTTCTTCTTTTACTTGAACGGCTAGTAGTTCTGTTGGGCATGGTCTTGACGGCGGAATAAATAATTCAATCGGTGTATGGGGTGGTATGTCTGGTGATTGATTGATGCTGATTAAATCTACAAGACATAAGCCTGTTTTTTGGGCAATTTTTGGCAATGTATCACCATATACAGTCACATAAATGGGTAAATCACTATAAATAGGGGTTTCTAAACTGTGTCCTTGTTCATCATAGTATTTGAGGCGCTGACCATTTTCGTTATAACAGGATAGAGCATCTGTAGGGATATAGAGATCAAAGACACTTTTGGGATTATAAGTCACCTCTGGATTATAGAATCTATAACGCAAACTATCGTTTATCAATTCCTCAATGCACACCCCATAATTATTGGCAAAAGTAAGTGGGGTGAAATTACGAAAATATCCA
>DAOTUO010000302.1:0-5870 GCA_034436595.1 Anaerolineae bacterium
GGCTTAGGGACGCCATTAATCACGTCCGTACAACCCTCTTCCAATTTTTTGGGGAGGGGGTTGGGGGTGGGGTGAAAACACGTTTAATGATGCGTTATTGACATAATCCTATGAATTTGTTTTCGGTTCTCCATAATATAATCTGACGTAACGCCAATAGATTATGACGGGTTGATTCGGGATACCTATTCAAAATATCGTTTACTTCTGCACGCATTTTTACCTCATTACCCTCCAATATAATACATTTCAATACGCTTGCTGTTGTCATCGGTATGGGTGGCAATGTCATCTATACCGATGAGGGTTTGCGCCCCGCGAATTTCTGAATAACGGTCATCGCGCCCACGCCACATATCGGCAAGGATGGTCTGTAATGCGTCATCCGTTGCGCCTGCCCGCATGGGGTCACGTAGGCTAACCCCTTTGGTGGCAAATAAACAGGTATATAGTTGTCCCTCTGGAGACATCCTCATGCGGGTGCATGTGCCACAAAATGGTTGTGTCACAGAGGCAATCACGCCAAATTCCCCCGCACCATCGGTATAGCGATAGCGTTCTGCGACTTCCCCAAAATAATTGGGGGCAATAGCTTCTATGGGAAATGCCTCCCCAATACGCGCCACAATTTCTTTGGCAGCCACCACATGGTCTAATTTCCAACCGTTGCGCGTCCCCACATCCATATATTCGATAAAACGTAGAATAATCCCGTTGTCACGACAAAAACGCGCCATCTCTACAAGGGTATGGTCATTCACACCCTTTTGCACCACTGCGTTGATTTTTATGGGATTTAATCCCACCTTTTGCGCGGTGGCAATGCCGTCTAGCACCTGTGCGACATCGGCTTTATTGCCATTCATACGGCGAAATGCTTCATTATCGAGGCTATCGAGGCTGACTGTCACTCGCCCCAGCCCCGCGGCTTTCAAATCTGCGGCTTGCTTCGTCAAAAAGAAGGCATTGGTGGTCATGGCAATATCGTCTATGCCCTCAATTTGAGCAAGTTGGGCGATGAGCAAATGCAAATCACGGCGGAGGAGCGGTTCTCCGCCAGTGATTCGCAATTTATTTACCCCCATGCTAACCATCAACCGTGCCAAGCGCGTAATTTCTTCAAATGTCATAATTTGCGCGTGAGGCAGAAAGCGATATTTATCGCCAAAAATTTCCTCTGGCATACAATAGCTACAGCGAAAATTACATCGGTCTGTAACAGAAATTCGCAAATCGCGGAGTGGGCGGTTGAGTTTATCGGTGAGCATGTTTTTTTCCTAACGATTAATCGGCAACATCGGTGATATTGCCACCATCAAATATAATACAGCTAACTGGATTTGCTTCATTACCTGTGGCGTTATAAAGCAGTCTGCCTTCTACACTTATTTTGTTGCCAGCGCGGATTTCTTGGTTGCTATTGGTGCGGATGAGCAGGTCGTCATCGGCATAGTCATCTGGGGGTTCAACCACTTGGTTAGAGCCAGTCCCAACTTTGAGCGATACGGGAATATAGTCGCCTTGCAAATTGGGGCTTTCATAAAGTTCAATCAAGATGGTGTCTGTCACCATGATACTGCTTGGGAAATAAGGGTATCCCTCAAGGAGAACTTGTTTATCTTTATATTCTTCGCTACACACCGTATCTATGGTGACAGCAACGGCGGGTGGTGTTGATTCACAGGCGCTCGCAACAACCAATACCATCAGTAATGATAAGACAAATTTCATAGGTTTATTCCTTAAATTTCGATGTATCCAATAAAATATCAGTATGCCATATCCTATTAAACGATTTTTTTATGAATTTAGTCAAGCAATGTGTCAAATATCATATTACCAATTAAACTCTATGCTAAAATAATATAGGGAACAAACTATTATTGTGGGTATTTTTTAATTATGACGCATAAAACCATCATCAATCATCGCTACCAGCTCAATGAAACACTCGGCAAAGGTGGTATGGGCATTGTCTATCGCGCCCAAGACCGTCTGACAGGGCAATCGGTGGCATTAAAATATGTCACCGTTGAGCAAAGCCAACTCAATTTTAGCAATAGCACGCATGGTGGCGATGTATTGGTGGCACTCGCAGACGAGTTTCGTATTCTCGCTACACTGCGACATCCCAATATTATTAGTGTACTCGACTATGGCTTCGATACCCATACCAATCAGCCGTTCTACACGATGGAACTGTTAGAATCGGCAGAGACGATTTTGCAGGCTGGCAAAAATTTGTCGCTTGGGCAAAAAATAGACCTGCTCATGCAAGTGCTACAAGCCCTCATCTATCTGCATCGGCGGGGCATTATTCACCGTGACCTCAAACCCGATAACATCCTTGTGGTCAGCAATGGAGATACCAAACAGGTCAAAGTCCTCGATTTTGGTCTGGCAATGCACCGTGATGACAATCAATTGGGGATAAGCGCGGTGGTCGTTGGCACACTCGCCTATATCGCCCCAGAGACCCTAACCAAAGGCATCTTCAACGAAACCAGCGATTTATATAGTTTTGGGATGATTGCCTATGAATTGCTTGGTGGACAGTATCCATTCAACAACAGCTCATATCAAACCCTTATTTATGACGCACTCAATAAAATACCCGATGTTATGCACTTGGATGTGCCAGAACCCCTCACGATGGTACTTATGCGTCTGTTATCTAAAGAGGCAGAAGACCGTTTTGACGATGGGCGCGATATTTTGAAGGTGTATGCAGAATATACCCAGCAACCCCATTTATATGAGACTATCGCCGTGCGCGAGAGTTTTTTGCAAGGCGCGGAATTTGTTGGGCGTGCCGATGAAATGGCACTATTCACCCAAAAATTGGATGATGCCCAAGCGGGTGTGGGTTCATTGGTTTTGGTGGGTGGAGAAAGTGGCGTGGGCAAATCGCGCTTATTGGGCGAAATTCGCACCCAAACCCTCGTGCGCGGTGTTCAGACAGTGAATGCACAAGCCATCAAAGAGGGTGGCACACCTTTTTATATGTGGCGCGATGTATTCAAGCGTATGATGTTGCTGGTTGGCACAGACCCCACCCCAGAAAATATTCGTCATGCCAGTGTCCTCAAGCCGTTTATCCCCGATATTGGCAATTTATTCACACCACCAGAAGTTATCCAAGATCCTGCTCCATTAGAACCCAATACTGCCCGTGAGCGCCTCATCACCACCATCGAAACCCTGCTATACCGATTACAGGATGAGAGAATTCCGATGCTCATCGTATTGGAGGATTTACATTGGTTGACAAGTGAGAGCAGAAGCCTGCTTCAACATATTCAGTCACTTATTACTCAATTGCCCATCCTCATCATCGGCAGTTATCGCAATGATGAAGCCCCTCACCTACCCGAAGAATTGCCACAAGCCTATTCTATCACCCTCAAACGCATGTCACTCACCGAAACAGCCATCTTGAGCAAAGCCATTTTGGGGCAATCGGTGGCACAAGAAGGGCTTATCAAATTATTGCATCAAGAAACAGAAGGCAATGCCTATTTTTTGGTAGAAGTCATTCGCGCCCTAGCCGAAGAAGCAGGTAGTCTGGAAAGAATTGATGTGAATCGGTCTTTTTCGCATCGTGTATTTGCAGGCGGAATACAAACGGTTATCAAGCGCCGTTTAGAAAAATTGACCCCCGCCGATTACGATATATTGACCCTTATGGCAGTGATAGGGCGCGAAATTAACCTGACAGCGCTCAGTTATCTCTCAGAAAATAGCGCAGGTTGGTTATTACGTTGTGCAGATTGTGCCGTTATCGAATGGCATGAGGATGATTGGCGCTTTAGCCACGATAAATTCCGCGATTATCTGATTCAACGCCTCTCAACAGAGAGCCTACAAGTGGCGCATCAATGTGTCGCAGAAATTTTGGACCAACAACCCATACAACCTATACACGGAAATGAAGTGTCGCTCGCTTATCATTGGGGTATGGCGGGAAATTTGCCAAAAGAACAACATTATGCCATGAATGCGGGTCTGCAAGCCATCGCCAATGGGGCAAGCAAAGAGGGTATCACCTACCTAACTCGTGTTTTGGAAATTGGAGGTCTATCAAAAAACCAAGAAGCCTCTATCAATTATCAATTGGCATTGGCACATTATGGCATCGCCAATTTACACCTGTGTCTTGTCCATTGTCGCATCGCGTTGGGGCGTTTGGGCTTCAAAATGCCCACCACCAGCGTTGGATATATTAGCAACATTCTCAAACAACTTAGCCAGCAACACATTCCCCCACTACGTGCACTTAGTCGCTATCGCGGACGGTCACAAGAGGATTTGCGCCTCGTTGTACAAATTTGTGTGCACATGGGGCAGGTACTCTTTTTGGCAGGAAAACGCCTAGAGACGGTATTGGTGTCTTTTTTGGCGGTGAATTTGGCAAAAAAAACGGGCAAAAGTGCAGAACTCGTCCGCGCTTATGGGAGCGTCACCTATATTTATGTGTTCATCGGCTTATTTCGGATAGCAGAAGGCTATAGCAAAAAAACCATCAACATTATCGAAAGCATTGAAGATTCGCCAGCCCGCGCGTATTCCTATTTGATATTAGGGATTTATTTTGGCAGTATTGGGCAATTGGCAACGGCGCAAAATTATTTTAACCTATCCCTAAAATATTTTGAGGAGATCGGCGACCATCGCAGAATGCGTGAATCCCTCGCCATGTTGGGTCTTGTGACCACACTCAAAGGCGATTTTATCCAAGCAAGAAATTGGCGGTCACAACTGAAAGAATTGAGCGCACGAAGCAACGATATTCAGTCTATTGGCTGGTCATATAGCAATCAGGGCGAAATTAGCTTATTGATGGGCGATTATGACCTTTCAATAGAATATGCTCGCAAACGGATTGACCTCATCGATAAATTCCCAGATGACCTCGATGCCACCACCACATCGTTTAGTATTTTAGCCCTTTCTCTATGGCGCTATGGTCGTTATGAAGAAGCCGAGCAAGCGGCTTATGATGCGCTTGAGCATATCCGCACCATGCCCGATTCGCGTGGGCTATATACCGTCATCGGCTATGGTGTTTTGGCAGAACTCATGCTGGAAATTTGGGAAAATCACCCCATACCCGCCAAACGCGCTGGTTTTGAGCCATTGGTCAAAGAATCAATGGCGCTGTTCAAAAGTTCCACTAGCACCCTTATAACAGGCAAGGCATGGTATTATCGGTGTATGGGGATGACCCACTGGCTTAGAGGAGAACGTCAAAAAGCCCAACACTGGTGGGAAAAAGCCCTCTCATTGGCACAGACATCACAAATGCGCTATGAGGAGACCATCATCCGTGTATTAATTGCCCAACACATCACCACAAACGCAACAGAACGACGCGCGGCGCTACAAAATGCCTATGCGATTTTTAAGCAAATCGGCGCAAAATATGATGAAAATCGTCTGCGGGAAATGTTGAATTAATCTATTTTTGTGCAGAAAGGTGTTTCCGATATGTTTATCAAATTCCTGAAAGAAGACGAACAATTATTGATTGAAACCTTTACAGGGAGAAGAGTGGTTAACGGACCTAGAAGTGTGTGGGTAAATCCTCTGTGGAAGATAATGCGCCGACAAGGTATCACATTAGGACCAACCGCTTATTTGCATATTAGTGACAAACTAACAGGCGAACTGAAAAATGTGATTGGACCCTGTTTATATTTTTTGGGGGCAAATGAAGTAGTAGATAAAAATCACTATGCAATATTTCTGACAAGCAATCAATACATCCGTATCATCAATAAAAAGACGGGGATAATCAGAGTTGAACGAGGCGAAGCAGAAGTCTATTTAATGGAGAACCGAAAACAAATTCATAGGATTATGTCAATAAC
>DAOTUO010000303.1:0-8738 GCA_034436595.1 Anaerolineae bacterium
CCTTGTGCATCAAAGCGTTGCCACACCTCAATTTTGGTGCGAAGTAAGGCGCTAATGGCGGTGGCATCTTCTAATTTAGCTTTGCGGACATGAATTTTGCTCAATTTGTTTTTGCCCTTATGTGTCGTCTCATGTAAACAGGTTAAATATCCCCGAAGGGAGAGGACTTTGCTGTAAAGCAGGTGTCCTCTAACCTACTCCGCTTGCGCGGGTTACGGTCACCGCGTCAATGTTATCGGGTGGTTTTGTATGTGAACGACACTGGCTAACACCCATTTCGACCTGTTTAATCGTTCACCGCAGAGTTCGGAGCTGGTGAAGCACCCCGAAGTGCCTATGTATTCACCCATAACATAGCCGTCATTGCCGACTGGCTGAGACTGGTAAGCATTGATGGCTCACAAGAGCCACCCACCTTTCGGCGTGGGGATACTTACGTTATGCTTGTGTATATATGATATATCGGCGGATATGATATATCATATAGATACTATGATAACCGATTTTGGGCGATTTTGCCCACCAGACGAAAGAGTTTTTGAATAATGACGGCGCTCACATTCGATATACCTGCCATGACCACCTTCCTCGTGGACTTACTCAATACGCCCAGCCCCACAGGCTATTATCCTGAAGCGATTGCCCATGTACAAAAGGCATTCGAGGCGCTTAATATGCCCAATTTATCGCTGACCCTCACCCGCAAAGGCGCGCTAATGGCAAAATTGACAGGCATAAAACACGATGCACCCATCGCTGTCACCGCCCACATAGATACACTTGGGCTGATGGTCAAAGAAATCAAATCCAACGGAAGGCTTAAATGCACCGCTATCGGTGGCATTTTATGGGGTGCGATTGAATCGGAAGGCGTGACCATCCGCACACACACCAATAAGCGCATACGGGGTAGTGTTCACCCCACCAATACATCGGTGCATGTGAATAGCAAAATCAAGACGCTAGAACGCAATGAAGAGACAGTCGAAATTCGGCTAGATGAACGCACCACCAGCGAGGCAGAAACCCGTGCATTGGGGATTGGTGTGGGCGATTTTGTGTTCATAGACCCCCGTGTAGAAGTCACCGATAGCGGTTTTATTCGCGGGCGCTTTTTGGATGATAAAGCGAGTGTGGCGAGCATCTATGGTGCATTAATCGCCATCAAACAAGCCAACCTCACCCCTCCACAGGATGTCTATATCCTCATATCAAATTATGAGGAAGTTGGGCATGGTGGCGCATCTAGTTTTCCCGATAATTTGGCAGAATTACTCTCGGTAGATATGGGCGCAATAGGTGTTGGTCAGGCAGGAGACGAATTTTCGGTGAGTATTTGTGTCAAAGATGGTGGCGGACCGTATCATTTTGAGATGAATAACAAATTACGTGGCTTGGTAGAAGCCCATAATATCCCGCATAAAGTGGATATTTACCTTTATTATTCGTCCGATGGCACAGCTTATTGGCGGGCGGGTGGTGGCGCAAAAGTCGGACTTGCGGGTCCTGGCGTAGATGCCTCTCATGCCTATGAACGCACGCATCAAGACGCATTGCATCATTCGGCACACCTTTTAGCGCGGTATATGTTGGTAGAAGGGGTATAAAACCATGTTGCTAGTGATTGATATAGGCAATACCAATATTCACATGGGGTTATGGTCTGCCAATTCTTGGAAACTCAACTGGCGGGCGCGGACGGTGACGGACAAAATGCCTGATGAATATGCGGTGCTACTCCGCAATTTTTTGAACAGTGCCGATATTGGCTGGAAAGCCATCACAGGGGTGGTCATCGGCAGTGTTGTGCCACCCCTCACCGCCAGTTTTACCGAATTGGTACAGCGTTACTTGAGCATGGAGCCAATTATTGTAACGCACAAGCTCGATACAGGCGTCAAAATCGCCATAGACCAACCCGAACAAGCAGGCGCAGACCGCATCATCAATGCGGCGGCGGTGGTGGCGCTGTATGGCGGACCCGCCATCGTGATAGATTTTGGCACAGCCACCACCTTTGATGTGGTATCGGCAGACGGGGCATATTGTGGCGGGGCAATTTCCCCAGGGATTGGTGTCGCACATGACGCACTGGTCAGCCGTGCGGCACGTCTGCACAAAGTAGATTTGCAACCCCCACCCGACCCCATCGGCGGAAATACCATTCACGCCATGCAAAGTGGGATTTTTTGGGGATATATATCATTAGTCGAAGGGCTTGTGACGCGCATCAAAACCTCGATGGTCAAAAATGGTTATGCTCCCACAGAGGATGCCATTCAGGTCATCGGCACAGGCGGGCTATCGGCATTATTTCAGGCACATAGCACTTGCATCCACAAAATCGCGCCAGAACTCACGCTCGATGGTCTGCGGATTATTTATGAACGCGGACAGAAGAAATAGGGATAAAATAAAAATGGCGGATAACCGGGCTTTGCACTAGGGCGTGTTGATATTTACCAAAATGATACCATAATCATCGGTTACGGACGTGATCTATCACGTCCCTACGACCACCAATACCGTAGGGACGGCATATATGCCGTCCAAAATCACCCGAAAAATGCCTTTTATAAATGTTAACACAACCTAATCCGCCATAAAAAAACCTTATGCCCGCAGTTTTGCCCCTAATTGATGCTCCACCGCGCCGATAATTTTCTTCCGCACACTTAATATTTCTTTGTCGGTGAGCGTCTTTTCGTCGGTCTGGTACACCAAACTATAGGCGAGACTTTTATGCCCTGTGGGAATAGATTCGCCACGATACACATCAAATAGCGTCACACCCTTGAGCAAATTGCCACCCGCTTTGCGAATCACCGCCTCTACACTGGCAGACGGCATATCGTCACGCACCACCAACGCCAAATCTTCAAAAACAGGCGGTGTGATGGGTAGCGGGTTCACATTAAAATCAAACCGCGATACCGCGAGTAGCGCATCCAAATCGAAATCTATCACCAATACAGGGCTTCCGCCCAAATCAAACGCCCGTGCGACCAATGGGTGCAATTCACCAAATGCGCCAATGCGCGTTTTTCCGCTATATAACACCGCAGACCGTCCGGGATGCAGGCTAACATGAGCAGTGTCGCCATGATTCGGCTCATAACGCACATCGGGCAAATGTAACCCGTGAGCGATGCCTTCTACTATGCCTTTTATATCAAAAAAGCCAAAATCACCGTCCACCTGCCCCAACCATGAGCCAACATCTCGCGCCCCTGTGATAATCACCCCCAAACGGCGCAATTCATCGGGCAATTCGGCGCTGGTCGTCTGGTAGATACTGCCAATTTCATACACCATCTGGCGGGTCTGATAGCGCCGATTCGCCAACACGGTTTGGAGCATATTGGGCAACAAACTTTGACGGAATACCGTTTTTTCTGGCGAAATAGGGTTGAGCATGGTCACATATCGCGCAGGGTCATGGGGCGCATTACCAGACGCGCCACTGGGTACAAGCCCACTTTCGATTTCTGGCGTGGTGAAGCGATAACTAATATTTTCGCGCAGTCCCAAATCCACCAACACATCACGCAGACGTTCTTCACGCTCAAAGGTCACATTAACCCATTGCGGTGGCATGGCATCATCCATGATAGTCAGTGGGATAGCATCGTAGCCATAAATCCGCGCAATTTCTTCGATGAGGTCTGCCTGCCCAATGGTGGGGTCATCGCTAATATCCATGCGATGGTCGGGTGCAATCACTTCGAGCGTTTCGCCCTTAATCATCACCGCAAATCCCAAGCGTAGGAGCATATCTGCTGCCGTTTCGGTATTAAAATCCATCCCTAGCCAACGGCGTACCTCGCTGATATAGAGGGTAATCGCCACGGGTTTTGATGGATTGGGATAGTTATCCACCAAACCCTTAGCCACCGTCCCGCCACCAGATGCCCGCATGAGTTCAATCCCACGCGACACACCCAAAATCGCTTGGCTTGGATGCACGCCTCTGCTATAACGTGTCGCCGCTTCGGTGAATATCTTTTGTGACTGCATAGAACGGCGAATATTGATGAAATTCCAATTTGCACCTTCTAGCAGAACATTGGTAGTGCTATCGCTAATTTCGGTATCGCCACCGCCCATAATCCCACCCAAACTGAGGACACTTTCGGTATCACACACGAGGATATTATGCGCCTCTAAAGCCCGATTTTGACCATCCAGTGTGAGCAATGTCTCGCCATCATGTGGTAAACGAGTGATGATGGTCGGGGTTTTTCCACCCGCACGCGCCACTAATTTATCATAATCAAACGCATGGAGTGGCTGACCAATTTCAAATGTCATGTAATTGGTCACATCCACAATATTGTTGATGGGGCGCTGTCCGACCAATTTCAGACGGCGTTGCATCCACTCTGGCGATGGGCGGATGGTGATATTTTTGAGCAACCCCAACACAAAACGCGGGTTAAGGTCGCTATTGCGGATTTCGATGTTGATTTGCCCCGCAATCGGCTCACCTTCTGCCAAAAAGTCATAATTCGGTTGACGCAACGGCTTATCGAGCAATGCCGCCACTTCTCGCGCCACGCCCAATACCGAAAAGCACCGCGCCAAATTGGGCGTGAGTTCCACTTCTAGCAAAATATCGCCTAGCACATCCGCCAATGGTGCGCCTGCGAGGAATGGTGTGCCATCCAACGCACGGGGTTGGCTGTGCATCAAAATCACGCCGTCATGGTCTTCTGCGATGCCCAGTTCTTTTTCTGAGCAGACCATACTCTTATTGAACACCCCGCGCAAATCTTTGCCTTTGAGTATCATGCGTTTGGGTTCATCGCTATGACCATCCCAAACTTCTGCGCCTTCATGGGCAAATGCCGTCCATAGGGGTGGATTGAGTTCACCTTTTCCGCGATATTCAAACAGATTTGGCGCACCTGTCACACACGGTTCAAGTTCTTCCCCGCCATAATCCACCATTGCTATCACCAACCTATCGGCGTTAGGATGTGGTTTTATCTCGCAGATTCCCGCCAAAACCAGCCGTTCTCTATCCCACACCAAATGATTCGATGTCGGTTGGCGAATCCCATCCACTTGGGTTTGTGGCACACCAATATAAACGATTTTACCCACTTCCAATCCCGCCACCGTGAGCTTCTCTGCGAGGGCTTCGGCGGGAATATCTATATCTACAAATTCTTTGAGCCATGACATTGGCACGAGCATTGTTGAGGTTCTCCTTAATCGAATTTTGTCCTAGAATTGTTCCAAAAAGCGCAAATCATTCGCCCAGAAATAACGAATATCGCTAATACCGTGTTTGAGCAGGGTCATGCGTTCTGGACCCATGCCAAAGGCGAATCCGCTCCACACTTTGGGATCATAGCCACCATTCCGCAACACTGTCGGGTGAATCATGCCACTGCCAGCAATCTCTAGCCATCCAGTATGCTTGCAGACACGACACCCTTCCCCACCACACAAGAAACATTCCACGTCAATCTCCATGCTAGGTTCTGTGAATGGAAAATACGAGGCGCGGAAGCGTGTTTTTGCCGTTGGGCTAAAAAAGCGCCGAATAAATTCGGTGATTGTGCCTTTGAGGTCGCTCATACGGATATTTTTGCCAATGGCAATGCCTTCTAGCTGATGAAATTGCACCTCGCTCCGCACTGTAATTTGCTCAAACCGATAGCACATACCGGGCAAAATCGCCCGTACAGGCAATGAACCCGCGCCACCCAATGCACGCATGGCATGAATTTGCCCCGCCGATGTATGTGTCCGCAAAATCACATTGGGCGTGGTGGTATAAAAGGTGTCCTGCATATCCCGCGCAGGGTGATGCGGTGGGATATTGAGCTGGCTAAAGTTCATATCATCGGTTTCGATATCCCGACTCTGATAAACCTGAAAGCCCATATCGCCCCAAATATCATAGAATCGGCGGAGTGTCCGTGTGGACGGATGCAACCCGCCTGTGGGGTTTGGGCGACCCGGTAGGGTAATATCCACCGCCCCAGATTCGAGGTCTTGTGCCAATTCTTGCTCACTAATGAGGCGGTCACGCTCACCATACGCTGTTTCGAGTACCGCTTTAACTTCATTCGCCATTTTGCCAAATACGGGGCGTTCTTCTTTGGATAACGCCCCCATATTGCGGAGCAATTGCGTGATTTGTCCTTTTTTGCCGATATACTGGCTATCCCACACGACCAAATCGGCGCGATTTTGCACACTGTCCAAACTGGCTAGGGCTTGCGATTGTAGTGCTTGTAACTGGTCTAGCATAAATAACATCCTCCATACACACGGGCAAATGCCCAACGGTAACAACTGTGTGGATGAAGATATTTTTGCTCATATAAGCAAAAACGCCCTTCATCCACTGTATGCAAAAAAACTGCATCACAGGGACGAGAGCGTATCCCGCGTTACCACCCTGATTGATAATTTACTCCCCTATGGGGGTACATTATCCACTTCATTGCCCAATAACGTTGGGAATACGGAATGAACTACTCAACCCAAAAAGGATTTTTCCCTCATCCAACGCGCCAGTGATAAATAATTATCTGTTGTAGGGACATGATATATCATGTCCTTGCCAATGAACCATTATCACCGCACTCAAGAGTGAATTTTGTGTGTGCCGTCTCCATCACCGCTTTCAGCCTATGGCAGGTGACTCTCTGTGGGGGCAAATTCTTCACAAACTGTCTCTTTGCTGTCGTTGTTGCCGTTATTATGTGCAGAAAATGGGGTGTGTGTCAATCACAAATTTTTTAAAATTCCCAATTAGGCGCTGTGTACCTCGCCTAATACCATCAAAAAATAGCCATTTCGTACCATAAAAGCCCCTTTTTGACCCCTGTGACCCCTTGAACACATTTAAGGCTTGATTAAACCCCTTGACGACCACTATAATATGCGTTATAGTTTATCATAGTATTGAAAGGACGATTTTCGATGGATTCGACCAACAAAACACTCATAGAAGGTGGCGCGGTTTATTCCCGTCAAGAAGCGGCAGAAGCACTTGGGATTAGCCTGAGTACACTCAAACGGCTCATCACCAAAGGGCATTTGCAAGTCAGCAAACCCGATGGAATGCGTCGCGTATTTATCACTGGTGAAAGTATAAAAGCCTTCTTGCAAGGCACAATGATTGAGAAAGGCGCGTAGATATGGTCGCCTCTGGGCTATCTAACAAAAAACTCAGTAGTACCAATCAATTGGACAGACGTTATCAATGGCGCAACAGTTTTGGCGCATATACAACGATGGTGTCTTTGGCAAACCAAACGGGTTGCCCATCTAACAACGAGTTTTTGGCAGATAGTCACGACAAGTCTCACAATCGTAGGGAGTTTTAACACCCTACCCCATCAATCCTTACATAAAGGAAAGGGACGTGAGACCGCTAGCAACTTAAAAATTCGGCTCACGTCTCTTTTTTTGCCGATAAGTCGCCAACGTGACTATCATGCCATAACACAATGTTCGCTCTTAGTCGTGCGGTGAATGGAATTGTTGACCTAGTTCCACACCCAAAGAAAGGTTCGGTCATGCACTCAGAAAGTGACGGCGGCAAACCCGCCACAACCGCATCGCTCTACGACAGCCCACGCACTAGTCAAGAAATAATGGTGGGAGCCAGTCGTAACCCTTGACTAAATGGTAAGAACGACATTCATAAAGGCAAACAGATTCATACGGGTGAGTTTTATTGTAAATTGCGAAAACGGACACGAGACTACGGGACAGAAGAGTATTATCAACATCTTTGGCGGCTAAACGGTGATATTTGCCCACCGAGACAAGAATAGGCAGACAAGCATGTCTTATCGGGATACAAACGGGTAGTGGCGGACAAATAAGATATTTGTCCGCCACCAACCACCCAATATATGAAATTACTAACAAACAACACGGACTTAAAGCACTTTTAACCCAATTGGGATATAATTAAAATAGATGTAAACAAATAGACTTGTTGGTAGAGAGGTAACAATTTACCGTGTCATCTGATAGTTCAGTTCTCCAGAGTCGTGTGTTGCTCCTAAATGGCAATACTTGGGAGCCTCTTTCGGTGATTAGCGTCCCCCGCGCCATCAATCTTCTTCTGGCGGGCAAAGCCAGTGTGATTGAAGAAAGTGGCAAATTCCTCAAGACCGTGCGCGATAGTTTTCCTGTGCCATCGGTCATCGCCCTTCGCACCTATATTAATGTCCCCCGCAGACATGCCCATTGGAGCAGAAAAGGTGTGTTAATCCGCGACAAATATCTGTGCATCTATTGTGGCGTACAACCAGGGTCGCTTGTCAAAGGCAAAGTGCTGGCTAAAACAGATTTTAGCATAGACCACATCGTCCCACGCTCGCGTGGTGGAAAAGACACATGGACAAATACAGCCTGTGCCTGTTCTGCCTGTAATCATCGCAAGGGCAATCAATTGCCCAACGAGGCGGGTCTCAAAATGCTCTATGAACCAAAAACACCACGCACCAGTTATTTGGTCATCGCTGTTGGTAGCGGACCCGATGCGTGGAAGCGCTATATTGAATATTAATTCAGAGGGATAATCTATATACAGATTATCCTTTTTGTTTTTAATGGAGAACCGAAAACAAATTCATAGGATTATGTCAATAACTCATCATTAAACATGTTTTCACCCCACCACCCCCTCCCCAAAAAATTGGAGCGGGGGCTAAAACCTGCCCTAAAATGGGTTTCTCCCCTTTCTCCACGCAGTGGGGATA
>DAOTUO010000304.1:0-2109 GCA_034436595.1 Anaerolineae bacterium
GGATATTGGGTGGTGATGGCGACCTGTGGCGGGGTGGGTGGATGAAAAATAGCGCCCTTTGTCCATGTTTTGGGGGTGAGGCTATTGTAATAAGCGCGGAGCATCGCCCCCCAGCCTGTGAGTGGGCTTTGGATGAAATACGCGTTCTCAAAATTTTTGGCTTTTTCTGGAAAATAAATATTCTGATACAGCACACGGTCTGCGACTTTTTCGCCACCCCTGCTATAAACCACCCCCGCTTCTAGGGCGCGAATCACGGCTTGGGCGCTGGCAATCAGGCGGTCATCATCCGCCAAAACGATAATCTGGCGCATAAAACTGCCCAAATCTATGAGCGATGCGCCGTTACGAAAGGCGCTATAGGTATAGGCATTGCTCCGCGCCGCGCCGATGGTGGGGGAATAGCGCAATGGGTCGGTGAGGACAAGTTGCGAAAATGCCTCAATCGCCTCTTCCACCGCCCCAAATTGGGTGAGGTCAGTGATGGCGTTGGTCATATAATTATTGTCGCTACCCGGACGCAGTAGCACATCCAAATCAATATAACGGTCTATCAGCGCACTCCCAACGAGTGTGAGGGTGTCTGTGGTCAGATTTTCGCGCAGGCTATCCACAAATAGCGTCATATTGAGGGCGGGGTCTACCACCACTTCTGGCGATGCGAAAGAGGTACTAAAATACCGCGCCATGACACTATGATATTCGGCGCTACTCATCAGACACGCATCGTTGATGACTAGTTCAAACGGTTGATTCACCGCACGCATGGCATGGTCGAGTTCTGGCAAGGTGATAATGCTCCCTGCGCCATCGTCGGTAATCACACCCGCCCAACCCGCGCCATGACTGCCAAAGGCGAGTGCATAGTGGTTGGCGGGATAATGACGGATTCCCCACGCCATAAATTGTGCCAATGTGAGACCATCGCCACTATCCACCGCGCCCAATGTGGCAATTTCTTGGCTGTTGATAGTCATGGGGGCGCTGTCATCGGCAGTATTTGCCGTCACCGCATAAATTTTTGCGCCAGACCAATCATCACTGACGGTTGAATAGTCTGGTGAACGGTCTATGAAGGCGATAATATTCATGCCCTCGCTACTGCCACCTGCCAGTTCAAATTCTTTGAGGTCAACGATGAGGGCTTCTTCGAGGTCTGTATCTGCCCCATAATACACCAAAACCGTCCATTCGGCGGGTGCTTGTGGCGCTAATATGGGGTAGCCTGCCGCGTCTAATGCCTGTGTGGAGAGGTCATAAGGGGGTAATTCGGTGATGGTGGGGCTGGTGTTGATGGTGAGCGAAAAGTCGCCCGATGTTTCGCCATCTTCCAAAGCGTAACGGGCAACGATGAGGATATATGCGCCTACATCAGCGGAGGGGTATTCGATATATGCGCCTAAATCCTCGCGGGTACGGTTGTCGTTCTGCGACAAAATATTGCCTGCGCTGTCTAGCAGATATAAAATCGTGTCGAGGTCGCCAGAGGTCGCCACGACATCGGCAATGATGGTCGTGTTATCTTCTGTCACGGGTATGGGATATTCATAAAACGGTTTATCGGCATCCAGTGTCCCCGTGAGCGTCTCTGGGGATTGTCCAAAAATGGGGGTGGTGAGGGCAATGAAGATGACCAGGGAGAGTATCAGCGAGCGCATAGATTTGTCCTTATTCACAACAAACTTTATAAACGTATTTTACCTATTATACCGTGAGTTATGAATAAGGTGTATGCGTTACGAGTCATGTGGGTGTGTAGGGTACGTGCTTCTGCGCGTTCAGCACTAAAGACGGTGTAAAGTATTTTTTATTCTATGGCGGATATACGCACTTCGTGCTAATCCGCCAGTACGATTCTGCCTATTTTGTGGGGTAGATAGGCATGATGTAGGGGCTTGCCATGGCAAGCCCGCCTTAAATGTGGATAAAAATTTGAGCATGTTATGTAATGTCCCTATGACATACCGATTTTTTGTGATGAACATTGGCAAAACAACCCCGTTCACGGGGTTTTAGCGCCTTTAGTGCAATACTGCTAATGGAGAACCGAAAACAAATTCATAGGATTATGTCAATAACGCATCATTAAACGTGTTTTCACCCCACCCC